>DASWRM010000078.1 GCA_036403155.1 Gaiellales bacterium
GTCTCGAGCTCCATCCAGTAGGCCTTCTTGAGCATCTCGACGATGCGCTCGCGCTCGTCGGTCTTGTCGTCGGCCAGGATGCCCTGGCTCGCGTTTCGTGTCGTGGCCATGAGGTGACTCCTACCCGTGACGCAGAGCACCCGAACGAGAGGAGAACGACCGACATGGCAGGCGATCTGGACGGCAAGCGCGTCGCGATTCTCGTCGCGATGGAGGGCATCGAGCAGGTCGAGTTGACCGAGCCGCGCAAGGCGCTCGAGCAGGCCGGCGCGACCACCGAGCTGATCTCGATCGAGCCCGGCGAGATCCAGGCGGTGAACCACATCGACAAGGGCGACACCTTCCCGGTCGACCACACCGTCGACGAGGTGACCGCGCAGAGCTACGACGGCCTGATGCTCCCCGGCGGCGCGCTCAACCCGGACCACGTGCGCCAGAGCGAGCAGGCAGTCCGCTTTGTCCGCGAGTTCTACGACACCGGCAAGCCGATCGCGGCGATCTGCCACGCGCCGTGGATCCTCGTCGAGGCGGACGTCGTGCGCGACATGACGCTGACCTCGTGGCCGAGCCTGCAAACCGATATCCGCAACGCCGGCGGCACCTGGGTCGACCAGGAGGTCGTCACCGAGCAGGGCATCGTCACGAGCCGCAAGCCTGACGACATCCCGGCCTTCTCGAAGAAGATGATCGAGGAGTTCCAGGAGGGCCGCCACGAGCGGTCGCAGAGCCTGGCCGGGCAGTCGACCGCGGGCTGACCTGCCTGCGCGGGCGGCCGTCCGGCACGGGCGGCCGCCCGCATGGATCAGCGCACCGAGAGGTCGAGCAGCAGGTAGCCGGCCGGTGACGTCACGCTGCGGTCGAGCGCCAGCCGGATCGGGGCGCCACCCTCGAACAGCCGCCGGCCCTCGAACTGCAGGGCCGGCGCGACGACGAGCCGCAGCCGATCGACGAGACCGGCCGCCAGCAATTGCTGAGCAACCGAGATGCTGCCGTGCACGCCGATGTCCTCTCCGGCCTGCTGCTTGAGCCGCGCGACGAACTCGGGCAGTTCGCCGTCGATGACGGCTGCGTTCGGCCAGTCGCCGTCCAGCGGGCGGGAGGTCGCCACGTACTTCTGGACCGTGTTGATGAAGCTTGCGAACGGCTCGATGTCGCTGGTCGGCCAGTAGCGCGACCATTCCTCGTACATGCGCCGTCCGAGCAGGACCGTGTCCTGCGATCCGATCACCTCAGCGAGGTTCTCGTCCATCGCCTCGTCGAACTCCGTGATGAACGTGTTTGGGTCCTCCGCCACCCCGTCGAGCGAGATCAGCATGTAGACGATCACCTTGCGCATGTGTCACGACCTCCCGTTGGTTGGCAATGAGACCGCCGAGCGGCCGAGAACTCATCGCCGCTTCGGCGCCCGCATCCGCCAGGCCTCCTCGAGCAGCTCGCGGACGGCGCTCCTATCCGCGGTGGCGAGGTCGACCGTGACGCCGCTCATCCGCTTGCCCCACCACAGCTCGCTGCACCACGAAGGGTGCCGCTGCGCCGCCGCCCGTGCCTCGGGCTCGTCGACCAGCACGTTCAGCTGACCGCCGTCCGGCAGCACGGTCGCAAAGATCTTCCCGGCGACCCGAAACGAGGTGCGATGGTGATGCGGCGCCTCGACCGTCTCGGGAAGCGACAGGGCGATCCGGCGTACATCCTCGACCGTCATCGGCATGTCGTCCTGTCAATACCGCAAATCGCACACCACCCGCGGGAGTCAACCCCCTCCCCACTGGGTGCGACGCGTCCGGGAGACGGTCGTGACGGCCGTCCGGACGGTTGAGCGGCACCCAAACCCTTGGAGTCGAACACCGCCGGAGGCTGTGGGGCGGAATCGTGACGGATTCGTGTCGGGTCATTGCGGTCCTGGGGTATGCTGGCGGACATGGAGCGAACATACGTTCGTCGTCTCGGCCTCCCCCGCGCCGTCCCCGTTGCCACCGACTCGGCCGGGATGCCGACCGCCGTCGGCGGCCGCCCCGTCGCCCATCTCCGCGACGAGTGGCGCGTCGAGGAGGGCTGGTGGACGCGCCGCCCCGTGCGCCGCATCTACTACGACGTGGTGCTCGACGACGGCCGCAACGCCGTCGTCTTCTGCGACCGCCGCCAGGGCCGCTGGTACACGCAGCGCGCATGATCGAGCTGCACGCCCACTCCTGCTTCTCGTTCCTCGACGGCGCCTCCCAGCCGCACGAGCTCGCCTTCCGCGCCGCCGAGCTCGGCTACCAGGCGCTCGCGCTCACCGACCATGACAGCCTGTCCGGCTCGCTCGAGTTCGCGCACGCCGCGCGTGACGCGGGGCTGCGGCCGATCACCGGCTGCGAGCTGACGCTCTCCGACGGCTCGCACCTGACCCTCCTCGTCGAGACCGCCGCCGGGTACCGCAACCTCTGCCGCCTGCTCACCCTCGCCCACACCGGCGACCGCCGCGCCCCGGCGGCCACGCTCGACCAGCTCGCCGCCCATGCCGAGGGGCTGCACTGCCTCTCCGGCTGCGCGCGCGACGGCCTGGTCGCCCGCGCCATCGCCGAAGGCCGGACGTCCGACGCCGCCGCCGATGCCCGGCGGCTGCGCGGCATCTTCGGCCGCGAGCGGTTCTCGATCGAGCTGCAGCGCCCCTACTGGCGCGGCGACGCGCGCCGCAACCGCCTGCTCACGGAGCTCGCCGCCGAGCTGCGCCTGCGCACCGTCGCCACCGGCGATGTCCACGCCCACACGCCGCGCCGTGCCTACCTCCAGGACGCGCTCGTCGCCATCCGCCTGAACACCACCCTCGACGCCTGCGAGCGGGAGCGCCGCGGCAACCGCGAGGCCGTGCTGCGCGCTCCCGCCGAGCTGGCCGCGCGCTTCCCCGCGGAGGCTGTCCGCGGCGCCGTCGACGTCGGCGAGCGCTGCCGCTTCGACCTCACCAGCGACCTCGGCTACAGCTATCCCGACTTCGTCTCGGAGACGGGCGAGTCCGCCCAGCAGGCGCTGCGGCGGATCTGCAGCGACGAGCTCGAGCGCCGCTACGCGGGCGGCCGCCATCTGCACGAGGCGCGCCGCCGGCTCGACGAGGAGCTCGTCCTGATCGAGCACCACGGCCTCGCCGGCTTCTTCCTGCTGCACCGCGACATCCTCGAGCTGGCCCGTGAGGTCGCCGTCCAGGTGCGCGGCCACAGCGCCGCCCGCCGGCTGCTCCCGCCCGGCCGCGGCCGCGGCTCCAGCGTCGGCTCGATCGTCTGCTACCTGATCGGCCTCTCGCACGTCGACCCCGTCGCCGCGCGCCTGTTCCTCGGCCGGTTCCTCACCAGGGAGCTCGCGAGCGTCCCCGACATCGACCTCGACTTCCCCCGCGACATCCGCGAGGGCCTGATCCTCGAGATCCAGCGCCGCTACGGCGACGACCACGCCGCGCTGGTCGCCGCCTTCCCCACGTACCGCATCCGCGGCGCCATCCGCGACCTCGGGAAGGCGCTGGCGCTGCCGCAGGGCGAGATCGAGCGGATGGCGCGGATGACCGACGGCTGGGACCGCGGCGGCGAGTCCGCCCGGCTGCCCGAGCTGGACAGCCCGCGCTGGCGCGCGTTCCGCTTCCTGATGGACGAGATCATGGGCCTGCCCCGCCACATCAGCCAGCACTCCGGCGGCATGGTCATCTCCTCCACCCCGCTGGTCGAGCTCGTGCCCGTGCTGCCCGCCGCGATGGAGGGCCGGCGCATCTGCCAGTGGGACAAGGACTCGTGCGCCGACGCCGGCTTCCTCAAGATCGACCTGCTCGGCCTCGGCATGCTGTCGGCCGTCGAGGAGTGCGTCGATCTGATCGCGCAGACGGCGGCCGAGCCGGTCGACCTGTCGCGCGTCGGATTCGACGATCCCGGCGTCTACTCCGAGATCCAGGCGGGCGATACGGTCGGCGTCTTCCAGATCGAGAGCCGCGCACAGATGCAGTCGATCGTCCGCACGAAGCCCGAGAGCCTGGACGACCTGACAGTGCAGGTGGCGCTGGTGCGGCCCGGGCCGATCGTGGGCAAGGCGGTCAACCCCTACATCGCCCGCCGCAAGCTGCTCCGCGAAGACCCCGACTACCGCGTCGAGTTCGACCATCCGCTGCTCGAGGAGCCGCTCGGCGACACGCTCGGCGTCATCGTCTACCAGGACCAGGTGCTGGAGGTCGCGATCGCGCTGGCCGGGTTCAGCACGGGAGAGGCAGAGTCCCTGCGCCGTGCGATGAGCCGCAAGCGCAGCCACGAGGCGCTCGCCGTGCACCGCGAGCGGTTCTGCGCCGGGGCGACGGCGAGGGGAGTGCCCCAGGAGACGGCCGAGGCGGTGTTCGAGAAGGTGCTCGGCTTCTCGGGCTTCGGCTTTCCCAAGTCGCACGCGGCCGCGTTCGCGATCCTCGCCTACCAGTCCGCGTGGCTGCACCTCCACCACCCCGCCGAGTTCCTCTGCGCGCTTCTGAACGAACAGCCGATGGGCTTCTACCCGCCCGCCACGCTGCTCCGCGACGGCGAGCGCCGCGACGTCACCGTGCTGCCGCCCGACATCAACGGCAGCCGGGCGACGTGCACGCTCGAGGCCGGCGCCGTTCGGATCGGTCTGGGCTACGTCAAAGGCGTGGGCAAGGCGGCCGAGGACATCGTCGCGGAGCGCGAGCGCGGTGGACCCTACAGCGATGCGGGCGACCTCGTTCGCCGCGCACCGGTCGGGCGTGACGTGCTCGCGCAGCTGGTGCGGGCGGGCGCGCTGGAGCCGTTCTCGTCCGACCGGCGCCGGCTGCTCTGGGAGATCCGGCTGCACCGCGCGCCCGAGGCCGGGCAGCTGGCGCTCCCGCTCGACGCCGCCCCCGCGCCGCTGCTCCCCGTGCAGTCGGCGTGGGAGCGCATGGTGGCCGACCACGAGACGATGCGGCTGACCACCGGCCCCCACCCGATGGCGCTGCTGCGACCGGCGCTGCCCCCGGACATCCGCACGTCACGTGACCTGCACACCGACCGGACCGGCACGACGGTCACGATCGCCGGCATCGTCGTCGCGCGCCAGCGGCCGGGGACGGCACAGGGCATCGTCTTCCTGCTGCTCGAGGACGAGCACGGGATGAGCAACGTGATCGTCTACCCGGATGTCTACGAACGCGACCGCATCGCGGTGCGCGCGGAGCCCCTGCTCGAGATCACCGGCCGGCTCGAGCGGCGGGAGGGGACGATCAACCTGCTCGCCGAGCGGATCGCCCCGCTGCGCCACGCGGGCCGCAGCGAGATCGGCCCTGCGCCGGTCGAGGTGCCGGACGTCGGCGAGCTGCGCGCGGCGGCGCCCCAGGCGAACAGCTTCGGGCGCGGGCGGCGTTGACAGCCGGGCCCCGCTGCGCTGGTCTACGGTGCAGGCGTGTACCTGCTGCGGATGCTGCTCGTCATGCTGGCCGTCCCGCTGCTCGTGATCGTGGACTGGGCGGCCTACCACTACCTCGGCTCGATCCCGGGCGACGTCGCCGTGGCGATCAGCATTCCGGCGGTGGTCTACATCCTCTGGCGGCTGAGCCACTGGGACGAGGACGACTTCGACCCGCTTGCCGCCGACCGCCGCGGTCGCCGGTGACCTAGCCCAGCGCGATCACCGTCGAAAGGACGGCATAGCACAGCGCCAGCCAGGCGCAGACGACGCCGACCACGCAGATCAGGGCGTGCTCCTGCGCCCACGCCATCGCCCCGGCTCGCCCGTACTCGTACGCGTCCGCCGCTCTTCCGATCCCCCGCATCTCGCGCTCCCCTGTCGTCGCTGACCAGACCCCATCGGGGTAGTCGCCCGGGCGCGGACCGGATGCACCCCCGGAAGGGTGCTTCATCTCGCGGCTACAGGAACAGCGAGTAGACGGTGTTCAGGACGACGATGAACGTCACCCACCCGACCAGCACGCAGAGGACGGCCGCGATCGGCCGCTCCTGTGCCCAGTCGAGCACCGTGGCGTTGCCGCCGTACTCGTCCGACTCTTGGTCGTTGACGTCGAACCAGCGCATGGAAGACCCCCTCCCTTTCCATCCTGAGCGTGCCGCCGGGCGGCGCGCCGAGCGACCCCCGGACGGGGGGTTAGGATCGGGGCGTGCCGCCGCTCACAGGACGAAACGCGATCGTCACCGGCGTCAGCCGTCGCACGGGCATCGGATATGCGATCGCGCGTCGCCTGATCGCCGACGGAGCGGTCGTGCTCGTGCAGTCCTGGACGCCCCATGACGAGGCACAGCCGTGGGGAGCGGACCCGGGCGGGGTCGGCGCCGTGCTCGACGAGCTCGGACACCCCCATCACGTCGAGCTCGACCTTGCCCGGCCGGACGCCCCGCGGGTGCTGATGGAGGAGGCCGCCGAGCGGGTGGGTCACGTCGACATCGTCGTGGCGAACCACGCCCGGAGCGGGCGCGGTCCACTCGGCTCGCTGACGGCCGATGAGCTCGACGCATTCTGGGCCGTGAACGTCCGCGCGACGCTGCTGCTCGTCCAGGAGTTTGCGGCCCGCCATGACGGGCGGCCCGGCGGCCGCGTGGTGATGATGACGTCCGGTCAGCACCGCGGCGCGATGGCTCCCGAGGTGGCCTACGCGGTGAGCAAGGGAGCCGTCCACCAGGCCACCGCGACGCTCGCCGACGGCCTGGCCGACCGCAGGATCACCGTCAACACCGTCAATCCCGGCCCGACAGACACCGGCTGGCCCACCCCCGACCTGCACGCCGAGGTGCTCGAGCACATGCCCTTTGGACGGTGGGGTCGGCCGGACGACGCGGCGCGCCTCGTGGCATGGCTCTGCAGCGACGACGCACGGTGGATCACCGGTCAGGTGATCGACTCGGAGGGCGGCTTCAGACGGTGATCAGCGCGACGCCGGCGTCCACGTCCGCGACCGTCGGGACGATGTCGAGCGCGCTCTCGCGCGCGCAGAACCGGACGTCGTCATAGAGGTCGGCCGCGCGCAGGTTGCGCGCGCTCTGCGATGCCGCCAGCCCGTCGGCGCTGGTCTCGAAGCTGCGGGACAGCGCCTCCGCCGCCTCCGCGGCGTCGCTGCGCTGCCATTCGGCGAGCCACACGGACAGCTCCTGGACGTACCGTCCCGCGGTGTAGGCGTCGTCCATCGTGAACGCGCCCCGCACGCCGGCGCACTGGACGAGCACGTCGCCCTGCCGCTCGCGCGCCACGCGCGCGACCTGGGCCGCGCACGCGGTGAGGTTGGCAAGGCTGCCGATCGCGACCGTCTCGGCGTGCGCCGCGGCCGTCACGATCGCCCGCGTCCCGTTCGTCGTGGAGATCACGAGCGTGTCACCGAGCGGCACGCCGTCGAACTCGCGCGGCGAGTTGCCGAGGTCGAACCCCTCAGGTCTGACGCACGTGCGCTCCCCCGCGAGCACCGCGCCCCCGTCGATCCGCTGCGCGAGCTCGCGTGCCTGATCGAGCTCGCCGCAGGCGAGCACCCGCCGGTACCCCTGCGCCAGCGCGTACGCGATCGTCGTCGTCGCCCGCAGCACGTCGATCACCACCGCGACAGCCGCATCGTCCGGCTCCCCCGGCGTGAACGCGACATCGATCCTCACGCAGCCGGCTCCCGCCTCCGCAGGGCCGCCTGTGCCGCGGCCAGGCGTGCGATCGGCACCCGAAACGGCGAGCAGGACACGTAGTCCAGACCCGTGCGGTCGCAGAAGTCGATCGAGTCGGGGTCGCCGCCGTGCTCCCCGCAGATCCCGAGCTGGATGCCCTCCCTCACGCCGCGCGCCTGGCGCACGGCCAGCTCGATCAGCGCTCCCACTCCGCTCTGGTCGAGCGTCTGGAAGGGGTTGCGCTCGAGCACGCCGTCGTCGAGGTACTGCGTGAGGAACCCGCCCTCCGCGTCGTCGCGCGAGAATGCGAGCGTCATCTGCGTCAGGTCGTTCGTGCCGAACGAGAAGAAGTCGGCGACCTCGGCGATCTGCCCGGCGGTCAGCGCCGCCCGCGGCACCTCGATCATCGTGCCGATGTGGATCCCGAGCGACTCGCCTCCCTCCTCGGCGATCACGCGCTCTGTCATCGACCGCAGCCGCCGCAGCTCCTCGGCGAAGCCGACCAGCGGATGCATGATCTCGACGCCCCCCGCTCCCACCGCGCGCGCGGCGCGCACGATCGCCCGAACCTGCATCTCGTAGATCTCGGGGAACATCAGGCCCAGACGGCAGCCGCGCAGGCCCAGCATCGGGTTCTGTTCGTGCAGCGCGCGGACGCGGGCGGCCACCCGCTCGAGGTCGGCGACGTCGCCCGACGCCCGACCCTCCTCGTGGCCCCGCGCGATCTCCTCGTTCAGGTCCTCGAGGTCGGGCAGGAACTCGTGCAACGGCGGATCGAGCAGGCGGATCGTCACCGGCAGGCCGGCCATCGCCTCGAAGATCCCGCGGAAGTCGGACTCCTGGAAGGGCAGCAGCCTGTCCAGCTGCTCCCGCCGCCGCGCCTCGTCGGACGCCATGATCATCGCCTGGACGACGGGCAGCCGGTCCTCGCCGAAGAACATGTGCTCGGTGCGGCACAGCCCGATCCCCTCGGCCCCCAACTCTCGAGCCTTCGCGGCATCCTCGGGCGTGTCGGCGTTCGCACGGACACGAAGGTCCCGCACGTCGTCCGCCCACGCGGTCACCGTCCGGAAGTCCTCGTTCAGCCGCGCGGGCACGAGCGGCATGGCCCCGAGGATCACCTCTCCGGTGCCGCCGTCGATCGTGATCTCGTCGCCCTCGCTGACAACGGTGCCGTCCACCGAGAAGGAGCGTCCGTGGACGTCGATGTCCAGCGCCTCCGCCCCGGCCACGCACGGCTTCCCCATCTGACGCGCCACCACGGCGGCGTGCGACGTCATCCCGCCGCGCGCCGTCACCACCCCCTGGGCCTGCAGCACGCCGTGGATGTCGTCCGGCGTCGTCTCCCAGCGCACGAGGATCACAGGCTGCCCGGCGCGCCCGCGCTGCTCCGCCGTGTCGGCGTCGAACACCACGGCGCCCACCGCCGCGCCCGGCGACGCGTTCAGCCCGCGGGTCAGCACGCTGCGCTCCGCGTCCGGGTCGATCGCGGGATGGAGCAGCTGGTCGAGCGACGCCGGGTCGACGCGGCGCAGTGCGGTCTCGCGGTCGATCGCCCCCTCCCCCACCATCTCCCGGGCGATCCTCACCGCCGCGGCAGCGGTGCGCTTCCCGCTTCGCGTCTGCAGGATGTACAGGGCGCCCCGCTCGATGGTGAACTCGATGTCCTGCATGTCGGCGTAGTGCTGCTCGAGCCGCTCCATCTGCTCGCCCAGGGCCGCGTAGGCCTCCGGCATCAGGCGCTCCATCTCGGCCAGCGGCTGCGGCGTGCGGATGCCGGCGACCACGTCCTCCCCCTGCGCATTCACGAGGAACTCGCCGTAGCGCTCCCGCGCGCCGGTGGACGGGTTGCGCGTGAAGCAGACGCCCGTCGCCGAGTCGTCGCCCATGTTCCCGAACACCATCTGGACGACGTTCACGGCCGTGCCGAGGTCGTCGGGGATGTGGTACTCCCTGCGGTACGTGATCGCGCGCGGCGTATTCCACGAGGCGAACACCGCGTCGATCGCCCGGGCGAGCTGCACGGCTGGGTCCTGCGGGAAGTCCTCGCCGGTCTCGGTCCGGTAGATCTCGAGGAACTCGCCGACGAGCGCGCGCAGGTCGGCGGCCGACAGATCGACGTCGGCCGTCGCACCGCGCGACATCTTCATCCGCCCCAGCGCGTTCTCGAACAGATGCCCGTCCACGCCGGCGACCACGTCGCCGAACATCTGCACGAACCGGCGGTAGGAGTCGTACGCGAAGCGCTCGTCGCCGGCCGCCTCGGCCAGCCCGCGCACCGACTCGTCGTTGATGCCGAGATTGAGGATCGTGTCCATCATGCCGGGCATCGACTGCACCGCTCCGGAGCGCACCGAGACCAGCAGCGGGGTTCTGGCGGCACCGAGCGTTCGCCCAGCGCGCTCCTCCAGCCGGGCGAGGTGCTCGGCGACCTGCTGCTCGAGGCCGTCGGGATGACGGCCGTCGTTCGCCAGATAGGCGAGACAGGCCTCGGTGGTCACGGTGAAGCCGTGCGGCACCGGGAGGCCGATCGACGTCATCTCGGCGAGGTTCGCGCCCTTGCCGCCGAGCAGCGAGCGCATGTCGGCCGAGCCCTCGGAGAAGTCGTAGACGTACCGCGTCATCCGGGTGAGAGCGCGCCTTCGAGTGCGGCACGCCGCCGCTCCTCGACCAGCTCGGCGCAGCGCGCGGCCGCCTCCTCGATCGCCAGCTTCGTCACGTCGATCACCGGGCACCCGAGGCGCTTGTGCAGCCTGGCCGTCGTCTCCAGCTCCTCGTAGATCTCGGTCAGGTCGGCGTAGCTGGATCCCGGCCCGGCCGCCAGCGCACGCACGCGCCGCCGCCTGATCTCGGCGAGTCGGTCGGCGTCGATGGTGAGCCCGACGATCTTCCACGGCTCGACGGTGAACAGCGCGGGCGGTGGGTCGATCCCCTTCACGATCGGGATGTTCGCCGCCATGAGACCCATGTAGCCGAGGTGCATGGAGGTCGGCGTCTTCGACGTCCGGGACACGCCGACGAGCACGATGTCGGCCTGGCTCAGGTCGTCGGCGCCACGCCCGTCGTCGTGCTTCACGGCGAACTCGATGGCCGCGATGCGCCGGAAGTACTGCGCGTCCAGCGGCGCCTGGCGGCCCGGCACCTGCATCGCCTGGAGCCCCGACGCCGTGGTGATCGCATTCAGCGCAGGGCCCAGCACATCGAGCGCCACGAGCCGGTGCTCGCGGGCGATCTCCATGACGGCTTCGCGCAGGCCGGGGTCGACGAGCGTGTAGAAGACGGCGGCACGGCGCCCGGCGGCGGCCTCCAGCGCACGGGCGAGCTGCTCCCGCGTCTTCACCCGCGCATGGCGGTGCAGCTCGATCTCGGAATCCCCGAACTGGCTCTGCGCCGCCCGTGCCACCCGCGCCGCCGTGTCGCCGGTCGAGTCGGAGATGATGTGGATCTCGAGCAGGTCGGACACCTCGGGCACTCTATCGCCCGGGGGGCCTGCGGGTGCGCTATACAGGGCCGGTGCGCGACGTGGTCGTGATCGGCGGCGGGGTGGTCGGGTGCGCGGTGGCGTGGCGGCTCTCAACCACCGGCGCATCGGTGACACTGGTCGAGGCGGCGCACGATCTCTGCGAAGGCGCCTCCAAGGGCAACACGGGGATCACCACGAGCGGGGCTGACTGCGCTCCCGGCACGCTCGAGGCCCGGCTGGTCCGTGCGTCGAGCCCGGGATGGGAGTCGCTCTGCGCACGACTCGACACGCCGTTCCACCGCATCGGGACGCTCGCCGTCGCGATCACCGAGGAGGAGGAGCGCGCGCTTCCCGCGCTGCTCGGGGAGGCCGAGGCGAACGGCGCGCCGGCCGAGATCGTCACGGGCGAACGCGCCCGCCAGCTCGAGCCTCTGGTGACGGAGGATGCCCGCGCTGCCCTGCACTTCCCCGAGGACGGCATCATCGATTCCATCCGGCTCACGATCGGCTACGCCGAGCTGGCCGCCCGCAACGGCGCCGACGTGATGCGCTCCTCGCCGGTGACCGGATTCGAGCGGGACGGCGACCGCATCGCGGCGGTGATCGCCGGGGGCCGCCGGATCCCCGTGCGGGCCGTCGTGAACGCGGCCGGGCTCGGTGCCGGGCGCATCTCCGAGCTGGCCGGCGGTGACGACATCCGGATGTGGCCGCGCCAGGGCCAGTACTGGCTGCTCGACCGGGAGCTGGGCGGTCGCTTCCGCAAGGTGGTGGGCGGCGTGCCGACCGAGACGACGCGTGGGATCTACTGCGTCCCGACCACGAACCGGTCGCTGCTGCTCGGTCCGACGGCCGTCGACCACGACGACCCGGCGAACCGGGCGGTCGACGCCGAGACGCTGGCCGCGGTGTTCGCGGCGGCGCAGCGGCTGGTGCCGGCCGTGAGCCGTGAGTACGCGATCAAGACCTTCGCCGCGAACCGGCCCGCATCGGAGCCGGTCTACCGGATCGGCCGTGACGGCCGCGTCGAGAACCTCGTGCACGCGGCCGGCATCCGCTCGACCGGGGTGTCGTCGTCGCCCGCGGTCGCCGAGCTGGTGCGCGCGACGCTCGCCGGCCTCGGCCTTCCCGTCGAGGCCGAGCGGCCGGACGCCGTCACCGCGCTGGAGCCGCTCCCGCGGCTGCTCGACCACCCGCATCCGGCGGAGCTGATGCTGCGCGACCGCCGCTACGGCCAGGTGATCTGCGCCTGCGAGCAGGTCACGGCGGCCGAGATCGCGGCGGCGCACCGCATGGCCGTTCCGCCGACGTCGCTGGAGGGCGTGCGCAAGCGCACCCGCGCGACCGGTGGCCGCTGTCAGGGGGCGCTGTGCCTCGCCGGCGTGTCGTTCCTGCACTCGGTCGAGAGCGGGCGCGGGCCGGAGCAGATCGCAGTGTCCGAGCCGGACGCCACGCTGGGTGTTCCATCCAGTGGCTGAGCCCCGCGTCGCGGTCGTGGGCGCCGGGGTCACGGGGCTCGCGTGCGCGGCCGCCCTGCGCGGCACGGCCCATGTCACGGTGGTCGACCGCGTCCCGGTCACCGGCGGGGTGCACGGGTGGGAGGCGCCCGAGACGGCCGAGCTGACCCGCGCAGCAGGCGGGACACTGCTGCTCGGGACGACCGCCACGCGGTGGGACGGCGCACACCTGCTCGCGATCGGCCAGGACGGCGCCCACCGCCTCGCCGCGGACGCGCTGGTCGTGGCCACGGGCACACGGCCGCTCGGCCGCGCCGAGCTCGGCATCGCGGGCGGCCGGCCCGCCGGCATCGTCGCCGCCACCGTGGCATGCCATCTGGCCGAGAACGGCCTGCTGGTCGGGCGCCGCCCGCTCGTCGTGGGCGGCGGCGACTGGGCGCACCGCGCTGCGCGCGAGCTGCTCGACGCGGGCGCCGAGTGCGTCACGATGGCGTGCCCGGACGGCCTGCTCGGCGCGCACGCGGCCCGGGAGGCCGATTCCGGCCGGGCTCGCACGCTGATCCGCGCGCGGCCGGCCGCGGTGCTCGGCAGCCCGCGCGTGGAGGGAGTGCTGCTCGAGAACGGCGAGCACGTCACATGCGACGCCCTGGTCCTCGCGCACGGTGTCGTTCCGCTGCGAAACGTGGACGGCGCGGTGTGGGCGGGAGAGCGGACGGTGTACGCCCAGCCGCTCGCAGACCCGGCAACGCTGGAGGGCGCGCGCAGGGCGGGCAGGGAGGCGGCCGACGCCGTACGATCCCTGCTCGAGAAGGCATGAAGGTGTCGTCCCCCATCGGAGAGCTGCCCTTCACCGTCCGTGGCGTGTCGCTTCGGGACGGGCACGTCGTGGTCGACGGTGAGCTGGGCGCCTGGCGCTCCCGCCTCGAGGTCGGCGCCGGCGACATCCCGATGCTGGCCCGTGCCTTCCGCGGGCCGCTGATCGCCGCCGGCGCGGGCCTCGTCGCAGTCGCGCTGCTCCGCCGGCTGTGACCGTCCTCGTCGGCGTCGACCAGGGGACGACCGGCACGCGGGCCGTCGCCTTCGACCGAGAGCTTCGGCGGCTGGCGGAGGTCTACCACCCGGCGGCGGTGACGCACCCGCAGCCCGGGTGGATCGAGAAGGACGCCTCCGAGACGGTCGAGAGCGTGCGCCTGTCGCTCGCCGAGCTGGCGTCGGCGGTGGACGGCGAGATCGCCGCGGTTGGGCTCGACAACGAGGGCGAGACGGTGATCGCCTGGGACGCAGCGACGCTCGAGCCGCTGGCGCCGGCGGTTGTCTGGGGATCGCGTGCGTCTCAGCCGGTGGTGGAGCGGCTCGCCGCCGAGGGTCGCGGGGAGCGGATCGAGCAGCTGTCCGGGTTGCCGCTCGACCCGTACTTCTCGGCGACCAAGATGCGATGGCTGGTCGAGCAGGACGAGCGCGTCTCGGCGGCGGCGACGGCCGGGACGCTTCGCATGGGGACGTTCGACGCATACATCACCGCGCGGCTCGGCGGCAGCGCCCGCACCGAGCCGTCGACCGCCGGCCGCACGCAGCTGCAGGCGCTGCGCTCGCCGGGACGGTGGGACGACGAGCTGCTCGCCTTGCACGGCGTCGAGCGAGCCTGGCTGCCCGAGGTCGGGCCGTCGGTCGGCGACCTCGGCACGCTCGGGGGACTGCCGCTGCGGGCGCTCCTGGTCGACCAGACGGCGTCGCTGGCCGGCCACGGGGCGCTTCGCACGGGCGACGCGAAGGCGACGTACGGGACGGGCATCTTCCTGCTGCAGCAGGCCGGGCCGGCCCCGCCGGGCGACGGGAACGGGCTGATCCCGATCGTGGCATGGCAGGTCGCAGACGAGGCGGCGTATGCGCTGGACGGCGGGGTGTTCTCGGCCGGGACGGTGCTCACCTGGCTGCGCGAGGGGCTCGGCGCACTCGCCGACGCGGCGGACAGCGAGTCGCTCGCGCTGTCGGTGCCGGACACCGGCGGCGTGCGGTTCCTGCCTGCGCTCGCCGGGGTCGGCGCGCCATGGTGGCTGCCCGACGCGCGGGCGGTGATCGGTGGCATCACGGCCGGAACGACGCGGGCCCACATCGTCCGCGCGGCGCTGGACGCGCTCTGCTTCCGCGTGCGTGACATCGTCGACCGGCTCCCCGAGCAACCGGCGGTGCTGCGGGTGGACGGCGGGCTCACCGCGAACGGGTACCTCGTCCAGCGCCAGGCCGACGTGCTCGGGATCCCGGTCGAGGTGGCGCCGGCGGCCGAGACCACGGCGCTCGGTGCGGCCGCGATGGCCGGGGTCGGCGCCGGGCTGCTGTCGCTCGACGACCTGGTCGAGCTGACGGCCGGCGGCCGGCGGGTCGAGCCGCGTGACCGGTCGCGGGCGGAGGACGACTACCGCCAGTGGCGCCTGTTCGCGGATACCGCCGTCCGGCTCTGACGATGCCGCGCCGCCGGCCGGCCGTACCCGTCAGCCGGGCAGCTGGTCGAAGTCCCCGACCAGCCGCAGGGTCGAAGCAACGTCCGCCAGCAGCTTCAACCGGTTGCCCCGCACGGCGGAGTCGTCCGCCATCACCATGACCTTGTCGAAGAACGCGTTGATCGGCCCGACCAGCCCGGACGCGGCATCCAGCGCCGACTGGTAGTCGCGCAGCGCGGCAGCGTCGGCGATCTCGATGTCGGCCCCACCCAGCGCCGCGCAGAGGCCGCGCTCCTCGTCCATCTCGAACAGCGCCGTCCGTATCTCGGACGCGGCTTGATCGGCCGCGCGGGCGGTGATCCGGACGCAGCGCCCATACGCGTCGCGGATGGCGGCCAGCTGCTCGCTTCCCCGGGCGTCGCGCAGCGCGCGGCAGAGCGCCGCGAGGGGCAGCGGGCCGGTGACGCCGGACCCGCGCGCGGCACGCATCTCGTCGACCGTGACACCTTCGTCAGCCATCAGCGGCTCGACGCGGTCGAGCACGAAGTCGACGGCGTCCGGGACGGCCTCGAGCGGCTTACGCTTCAGCTCGTGCCCCTGCGCGACGAGCATGTGCACCGACTCTGCCATCAGGTCGACCAGGCCAAGCTCGTAGCTGCGGTCGAGCGCGATCGCCACGATCCCGGCGGCGGCGCGCCGCAGGCCGTACGGATCGCGGCTCCCGGTCGGCTGCGCGCCCAGGGCGAACGCGACGGCGATCGTGTCGGCCTTGTCGGCGATCGAGAGCAGTCCCGCCTCCTCGCCGGCCGGCAGCGTGCCACCCGCCTCCACCGGCAGGTGATGGTCCTCGATCGCGCCACACACGGCGTCGGGCTCCCCCGCCTCGCGCGCATAGATGGAGCCCGCGTAGCCCTGCAGGTCCGAGAACTCGGCCACCAGGCTCGAGACCAGGTCGGCCTTGCACAGCTCCGCGGCGCGCCCGACGGCGGCGCGGACGCTCGGCTCGGCCTCCACACGGTCGCACAGCTGCCCTGAGACCTCGCGGACCCGCTCCGACTTCTGTGCGAGCGACCCAGCGCCCTCGAGAAACGATACGCGGGACAGCTCCCCCAGCATCGTTCCGATGCCACGCCGGCGATCCTTGCCGTAGGCGAACGACGCGTCCTCGAGCCGACCGACGAGCACCTCCTGGTTGCCGCCGACGACCACCTCGGGCGCGCCGCCGTTGGCAACAAACGCGAACCGGGCGTCGAGGCGGCCGCCGTTCACGAGCGGGAAGTAGCGCTGGTGCGACTGCATCACCGTCACCGAGAGCCTGTCCGGAAGCTCCAGGTACCGCTCGTCGAAGCGGCCCTCGAGCACGACCGGCCACTCCACGAGGAACATCACCTCGCCGAGCTTCGCCATCGGATCGATCCATTCGCCGGCCGCGTTCAGCCCCTGCTGGATCAGGCCGCGCCGCTCGGCGGCGTCCGCCACGACCCGCACCCCCCGCAGATCGTCCAGGTAGGAGGCTGGACTGCCGATCCGCACTGCACCGACCGAGCGGTGGCCTTGCGAGTGGTCGCCGCTGCGCACGCCCGCGGCCTCGACGTCGACGACCGCGTCGTCCAGCTTGACGACGAGCCAGCGGATCGGCCGTGAGAACCTGCCACCAGGCCACCGCATGGTCTTCGAGAACTGGAAGCCGTCCACGACCGACGCCACGACGCTGGGCACGAGGTCGGCTACGGGAGTCGCGGCCCCCTCCGACACGGCCCAGAGAAAGCCGTCGTCGCGCTGCTCGAGCTGCTCGGTCGTCAGGCCGTGCTTGCGCGCGAAGCCGGCGCGCGCCTGCTCCGGCGCGTCGGCGTGGGGCCCGCGCACCTCGGAGGCGGTTGCCGCGCGCTCGGCCGGGAGCGATGCGATGACGGCGATCCGGCGGGGGCCGACGTGGAACCGGGCGGCGGACGCCTCCAGTCCCACGCCCGCGAGCGACCGTGTGAGCAGCCCGGGCACCTGCTCCTCGATCTCACGGCACGCGACGGAGGGGAGCTCCTCGCAGCCGATCTCGAGCAGCAGGTCAGGCATCCTCGCCCTCCTGCTGCGCCAGGTAGGCGGTGGCGACGCGCCGGGTCAGGCCCCGCATCCGGAGGATGTACGCCTGCCGGTCGGTGACGGCGATCGCCCTGCGCGAGTCGAGCAGGTTGAACGCATGTGAGCACTTGAGGACGTTGTCGTAGGCCACGAGCGGCAGCCCGGCGTCCAGGCAGCGGACCGCCTCGGCCTCGTGGTCGTCGAAGTGCCGGGCCAGCATCTCGGTGTCGGCGACCTCGTAGTTGTAGCTCGAGAACTGGCGCTCGTTTTCGAGATAGACATCGGCCCAGCTGACGCCGGGCGCCCACTCCATGTCCTGCGCTCGGCGGACCTTCTGGAGGTGCATGCCGATCCGCTCGAGACCGTACGTCATCTCGACGGAGACCGGGTCGAGCTCGATGCCGCCGGCCTGCTGGAAGTACGTGAACTGGGTGATCTCCATGCCGTCCATCCACACCTCCCAGCCCAGGCCCCACGCGCCCAGGCTGGGGCTCTCCCAGTTGTCCTCGACGAAGCGGATGTCGTGCTCCTCGGGGTCGATGCCGATCGCCGCGAGCGAGCGCAGGTACACGTCCTGGCTGTCGGCCGGCGCGGGCTTGAGGATCACCTGGTACTGGTAGTGCTGCTGGAAACGGTAGGGGTTCTCACCGTAGCGGCCGTCGTCGGGCCGGATCGAGGGCTCGACGTAGGCGGTCCGCCAGGGGCGCGGGCCGAGCACGCGCAGCAGCGTCGCGGGATTCGACGTGCCGGCCCCGAGCTCGGTGTGATACGGCTGCATGATCGCGCATCCCTCGGCCTCCCAGAAGGACTGCAGCCGAGCGATCATCTCCTGGAAGGTCGGCATCGAGGGGGCAAGCTATCAGACACTTGATCGGCGGCCTCCGTGTGCCGATAGGGCCCGTATGCGACGCATGATCGTCGGCCTCGTGGTCTCCGCACCGCTCCTGCTCGCAGGCTGCGGAGGGCTCAGCACGTCGGCGCTGGACGGCAAGGTCAAGGCCGCGATCGTGGCCCAGCAGGGCGGCGTCGATCACGTCGCATCCGTCGACTGCACGGGACAGGCGCCCCCGGCGGACAGCCTTCCCGGCAACGTCGGGTCGGTGACCGCCGAGCACACCTGCACCGTCACGTTCGACGACGGAGAGCCGAGCCAGATCTGGGCGGTGCACGTCCTCGACCTCGCGGTGAGCCATCCGGTGCAGCTGCTCTACCGCGTGGACGGCAACGCGACGCAGCCGGCTCCAGCGGTCGACGTGGCGCATGCGTTCAGCACGCAGATGGCGGTGCTCGAGAGCGGGCACGCCGTCAGCGGGGTGCGCTGCCACGCGGGCGAACCGAAGCCCCCGGCCGGAGGGTCGTCGTTCGGCAGCGCCGACCACGTCTGCTCCGCCCGCGTGTCGGGAACGGGACGTCAGCGCTGGGCGGTGCGGATCGTCGGCACGAACGTGCAGCTGCTGTTCAAGCTGAGCTGAGCGTCCGCAGCCGGAAACCGCCGTGGTGCGCGTAGGTCTCCTCGACCACGCGAAGGGCGTTCGCCGCTGCGGGCGGGTCGAGCAGCACCGGACCGAGCGGCCGGTCGAGCAGCGACTCGATCGCCTCGATGCCGCCCTCCGCGACGCGGAACCCGCCGGCCGTCGTCAGGCAGATCGCGCACACCGCCCCACCGGCGGCCGGCGAGAACCCGACCAGCGCGCCGTCGCTGCCACACGACGCGCACGAGACGAGGTGCGGGAGATAGCCCGCGACCGCGAGCAGCTTGAGCTGGAACGCGAGCCCGAGGCCGTCGTGCTGGGGATCGGCGGCGCGCTCGAGCGGCCCCTCGAGCAGCTCGAGGAACCGGCAGGCCCCGTCGTAGGCGCGGGGATGCGGCTCGGGCTCGGCGAACAGCTTGAGCACCGCCTCGGCCCCGATCAGGCCGACGGCGAGCGTGTAGCTGTCCGTGCGTACGGCGGCATGCGAGGTGACGATGTCGGCGCCCGAGACGGTGTGGAGCTCGCCGCGGCCCTCGTGCAGCACGAGCGAGACGCGGGTGAGCGGCTCGAGCCGCGCGCCGAAGCGCGAGCCCGTCTTGCGGACACCCTTCGCGATGGCGTTCACCCGGCCGCGCTCGAGGGTGTAGAGGTGGAGGATGCGATCGGACTCGGAGAAGCGCATCGAGCGAAGCACGATCGCATCGGCCTTGTAGCTGCGGCCCATGCGGGCAGTGTAGGG
>DASWRM010000079.1 GCA_036403155.1 Gaiellales bacterium
CCGGCCACCTCGGGGGTGGCGGGGGAGATCCTGCTAGGCCGCCAGGCGCGAGCGCAGGCCGCCGCCGAACCAGACGCGGCGGGTGACGTGGAACGCCGCCCTCACCCGATCCATCAGGGCGTCGGCGTTCAGCGGCTCGGAGGGGTCGACGGTGATCAGCGGGATCGCGTCCAGCCCGGCCGCCGCCAGCCCGCCGGCCAACGCATCGACGTCCTCCGCGTGGATCGACAGGTCGATCAGGATCACCGCGGGGCGGACGCCGTGGAGCACGGCGAGCGCCTCATGCGCGCCCCCTGCGACGGCGATGTCGCAGTGGGCCGCGAGCGGCTGGATCAGCGCGGACGTGGAGGGGTCGTGCTCGATCACCAGCACCGCGGCACGCGGGAACAGCTCGATCAGGCGGCCGTCGGTGCGGGAGCTGGTGTCGGAGGTGCTGAGTCGATCGGCAAGGCCGTACATGGTCATGTCCTTTGGTGTGGAGGCCGCCGTCCGGCCGCCTCCGGGGTCTGCCCAAGTGGTCGGTTTGTAAGGAATATGTGTTGAAACCCATACGGGTGAATCGGTGCGTCACCCGTTTGCACGCGCATGCGCGGCGGGCGTGCAAGTACGCTGCCGCCCATGGTGCGCCTCGACCGGATCTACACCCGCGGCGGCGACGCCGGCGAGACGTCGCTCGGGGACGGCGCGCGCGTCTCGAAGAGCTCGCCCCGCATCTGGGCCTACGGCACCGTGGACGAGACCGGAGCGGCGATCGGCGTCGCGCTCGCGACGGGGCTGCGCGGCGACGCGGCGGCGCTGCTGCAGCGCGTGCAGAACGACCTGTTCGACGTGGGAGCCGACCTGTCCGTGCCGCTCGACACGTCGCGCGGCAAGGGCAAGTCGCGGCTCCGCATCGGCGAGGCCCACGTGACGGCGCTCGAGGAGGCGTGCGACCGGCACGGCGAGGCGCTCGCGCCGTTGACGAGCTTCGTGCTGTCCGGAGGCACGCCGCAGTCGGCCGCGCTGCACCTCGCCCGCACGGTGTGCCGCGGCGCCGAGCGGCACGCGGTCGCACTCGCGGCCGAGGAGCCGGTGAATCCGCACGCGCTTGCGTATCTGAACCGCCTCAGCGACCTGCTGTTCATCCTCGCCCGGCAGCACAACGGCGAGGGCCGCGCGGACGTGCTCTGGCGACCGGGCGGCTCGCTCGCGGATGCCTGACCGCGAGCGCCGGGTGTACCCTGTCGCGCATGGCGACCGCCGGTCGGCCTGACCCGATGCACGAGCCGCAGTCGGAGCACTCGACCATCTCGGGCATCCCGCTGGAGCCGCTCTACTCGCCCGAGACGACGCCGATCGACTACGCGCGGGATCTGGGCGACCCTGGGCGCTACCCGTTCACCCGCGGCGTCTACGAGACGATGTACCGCGGCAGGCTCTGGACGATGCGGCAGTTCGCCGGATTCGGCACCGCCGACGAGACGAACAGGCGCTTCCGCTACCTGCTCGAGCACGGGCAGACCGGGCTTTCGACGGCGTTCGACATGCCGACATTGATGGGCTACGACTCGGACCACGTGCGGTCGCTGGGCGAGGTCGGCCGGGAGGGCGTGGCGGTCGACACGCTCGCGGATATGGAGGATCTGTTCCGTGGCATCCCCCTCGACCAGGTCACCACCTCGATGACGGTGAACGCGCCTGCCGCGATCGTGCTCGCTCAGTACGTGTGCGTGGCGGAGCGGCAGGGCGTCGCCCCCGACCGGCTGGGCGGGACGATCCAGGCCGACATCCTCAAGGAGTACATCGCCCAGAAGGAGTGGATCTTCCCGCCGGAGCCGTCGATGCGGCTGATGATCGACATGATCGAGTGGTGCACGCGGGAGATGCCACGCTGGCACCCGGTGTCGATATCGGGGTACCACATCCGCGAGGCCGGCGCGACCGCGGCGCAGGAGCTGGCGTTCACGCTCGCCGACGGGTTCGCGTACGTCGAGCGGTCGATCGAGCGCGGGCTCGACGTGGACGAGTTCGCGCCGAGGCTGTCGTTCTTCTTCAACGCGCACATCGACTTCTTCGAGGAGATCGCGAAGTACCGGGCGGCCCGGCGGATCTGGGCGCGCGAGCTGCGCGAGCGCTACGGCGCAAAGACGGAGCGGGCGCTGCTGATGCGCTTCCACACCCAGACGGCCGGGGTGTCGCTGACCGCCCAGCAGCCGCAGGTGAACATCGTGCGCACCGCGATCGAGGCGCTCGCCGCCGTGCTCGGCGGGACGCAGTCGCTGCACACGAACAGCTACGACGAGGCGCTGGCGCTGCCCACGGAGGACGCAGCGCGGCTTGCGCTGCGCACCCAGCAGGTGATCGCGCACGAGACCGGCGTGGTGCACGCGGCCGATCCGCTGGGCGGGTCGTGGCTGGTCGAGTCCCTGACCGACGAGCTCGAGCGGCAGGCGTACGAGTACTTCGGGCGGATCGACCGGCTCGGCGGCGTGGTGGCGGCGCTCAACGAGAACTTCTTCCAGCTCGAGATCGCCGAGGCGAGCTACCGGTTCCAGCAGGAGGTCGAGTCGGGGCAGCGGTCGATCGTCGGCGTCAATGCCCACACCGAGGGCGACGACGGTCAGCTCGACATCCTGCACATCCCGTTCGACGTCGAGCAGAAGCAGGTGGGGCGGCTGGCCGCGGTGCGCGGCGAGCGCAGCCAGGCGGAGGTCGACCGGACGATCGCGGCCCTCCAGCGCGCAGCCGAGACCGACGAGAACGTCATGCCGCACCTCGTGGAGTGCGCCCGCGCATACGCCAGCGAGGGCGAGATCTGCGACGCGCTGCGCGCGGTCTGGGGCGTGTACCGCGAGACGCCGGTGTTCTAGGCACACTCGGCGCCCGGCCTCGACCCGTCACAGCTCTGTGCCGAACCGCTCACGGTAGCCGAGGCGGGCTCCGAACCGCTCACGGTAGCCGAGGCGGGCTCTGAGCCCTTTTCCGGCCGCTATCGGACTTCGAGGGCGCCCAACTGTCACGGCCAGCGCGCGACGTGCGCACCGACGTCACGAATGCGCGCCGCCGGCCGACACGGGCTCAGACCCCTTTTGCGGCCGATAGCGGACGTGTGAGGCGGGGGCGGGGCTCTGTAGACTCGCGGCCCATGGATGCCTTCGAGATCGGCGACGTCGAGGCGCAGCGCGTCGCTGCCGGCCGGCTGTACGAGGAGTTCCTCCGCGTCGACTCGATGAGCGCGGGCCTCTACGTGCTCGAGGCCGGAGCGACCGACCCGCAGTCGCCCCACGCCCAGGACGAGATCTACTACGTGATCTCCGGCCGCGGGCAGGTGCAGGTCGCCGGAGAGCACCGCGCGGTGCGCCCGGGGTCGGTGATCTTCGTCGGCAAGGGGGTCGACCACCGGTTCCACTCGATCGAGCAGCGCCTCGAGCTGCTCGTGCTGTTCGCGCCCGCCGAATCGGAATCCTGAGCCGCGCGCTGCTGCGCCCGGCGCCGGCCGCCGCTGGGTAGACTCGCGGTCGATATGAGCAGTCGCCGGATACGCGTCGTCGTCGCCAAGCCCGGCCTGGACGGGCACGATCGTGGCGCGAAGATCATCGCCCGGACGCTCCGCGACGCCGGCATGGAGGTGATCTACACCGGTCTGCACCAGACGCCGGAGCAGATCGTCGAGACGGCGATCCAGGAGGACGCCGATGCCGTCGGCATCTCGATCCTGTCCGGCGCCCACATGACGCTCGTGCCGCGCATCCTCGACCTGCTGAAGCAGCAGGGCGCCGACGACGTGCTGGTCGTGGTCGGCGGCACCATCCCGGCCGACGACATCGAGGAGCTGAAGCGCCAGGGCGTCGCCGAGGTCTACACGCCTGGCGCCCCCACCGCCGACATCGTCGAGTTCCTGCAGTCGAGGCTCGCGTCCTGATGCCCGGCCTTCGCATCACCGCGGAGGGTCGCGTGTCCGTCGTGACCGTCAACCGGCCCGAGGTGCTGAACGCGCTCAACACCGCGCTGCTCGAGGAGCTGCTGGCGACGCTCGAGGATCTCGGCCACGACCCCTCGGTCGGCGTCATCGTCGTCACCGGAGCGGGCGACCGCGCGTTCATCGCCGGTGCGGACATCAAGGAGATGGACGGCAAGACGCCGCTCGAGGCGCGCGCCTACTCCGAGCTCGGCCAGGAGATCGCCCACAAGCTGGAGACGATGCGCAAGCCGACCATCGCCGCCGTCAACGGCTACGCGCTCGGCGGCGGCTGTGAGATCGCGTTGGCCTGCGACGTCCGCCTGGCCAGCGAGAACGCCCGGTTCGGCCAGCCCGAGATCAACCTCGGGATCATCCCCGGGTGGGGCGGCACCCAGCGGCTCGCCCGCGCGACCAACATCGGGTACGCGAAGGAGCTGATCCTCACCGGTCGCATGGTCGACGCCCCCGAGGCGCTCGAGCGCGGGCTCGTCCAGCACGTCCACCCGATCGCCGAGCTGATGCCGCGGGCCATGGAGATGGCCCAGGAGATGGCGTCCAAGAGCCCGGTCGCCCTCTACTACGCCAAGGAGACCACCAACCGCTCGCTGCACGGCGACATCGGCGGCAACCTGGTGCACGAGGCCGACCTGTACTCGCTCATGTTCTCCACCGACGACGCCCGCGAGGGCCTGCGCGCGTTCGTCGAGAAGCGCACCCCGACGTTCGTCGGGAAGTAACCACCAGTACGTCACGAAAGCAGGGGGAAAGGGTTGAACATCGCAGTCTGCGTGAAGGAGGTGCCGAGCGCGGCCAGCGCGAAGCGGCTCGATCCGTCCACCAACCGGCTCGACCGGTCGGGCGACAGCGAGCTCAATCCGTTCGATGTGCACGGCCTCGAAGAGGCGATCAAGCTGCGGGAAGCCGGCCACGACATCGGCGAGATCGTCGCGGTCTGCATGGGCCGTGAGAACGCCCAGCGGCCGCTGCAGAAGGCGCTCGCGCTGGGTGCCGACCGGGCCGTGCTCCTGACCGATCCCGCGCTTGCGGGATCCGACATCAGCGGCACCGCCTACGCGCTCGCCGCCGTGCTCGAGCGGCAGAACGCCGACCTCGTGATCCTCGGCCAGCAGGCGGCCGACGCCGATTGCTACGTGATGGCGGCCGCCGTCGCCGACCACATGCGCCGGCCGCTCGTGACCCAGGTGGCCGAGCTGTCGCTGGACGGCTCCACCCTGCGCGCGAAGCGCCAGACCGAGCACGGCTACGACGTGATCGAGGCGCCGCTGCCCGCGGTGATCTCCGTCTCCGACGCCATCAACACGCCGCGGCTGCCCTCGATCAAGGCGATCATGGGCGCGAAGAAGAAACCGACCGACGTCGTGTCCGCCTCCGACGCGGGGCTCGACACCTCGCGCGTCGGCGCTGACGGCGCGCGCAGCGTCGTCGCCGCCGTCAGCCCACCCCCCTCGAAGGAGTCCGGTCAGCGGATCGAGGACTCGGGCGGCGACTCGGCCGGGGCGATCGTGCAGTTCCTGAACGAGAGGGGCGTGATCTAGATGGCCGGCACGATCGTCTTCGTCGACCACTTCGAGGGCGCGTTCCACCCGAACAGCCTCGGCGTCCTGGTGAAGGCGGCGTCGCTCGGCGGCGAGGTGACGGCCTTCGTGGCCGGCACAGGCCTCGACGACGGCTGGGCCGCCGGCCTGGGCGCACACGGTGCGACCCGCGTGCTGGTTGCCGACGACGCCGCGTTCACCGGGCTGCCGCAGCCCGTCGTCGACGCGCTCGAGCCGCACGCCCGCGAGGCGACCGCGGTGCTGTTCGGCGCGGGCGTGGTGTCGGCCGACGTCGCGGCGGGGCTGGCGGCGCGGCTGGGCGCCGGGATCAACTGCGAGACGACCGACTTCTCGCTCGGCGAGGGCGGCGTCACGGCGGTTCGGCCGGCGCTCGGCGACACGGTGATGGTGGAATCGACGTTCGCATCGTCCCCGGCCGTGATCCTCGCGCGTGCGAACGCCTTCCCGGCCGACCCGGTCGGGTCCGGCACGGCGCAGGTCGAGCGGGTGCAGCCGGCGGTGCAGGAGTGGTCTTCGGCGGCCTCGCTGGTCGGGCGCGAGCAGGCATCCGCCGGAGGCGTCGACATCACCGAGGCCGACGTGCTGGTCGCCTTCGGCCGCGGCATCGGCGGCCCCGAGAACATCCCGGTGATCCAGGAGCTGGCGAAGGCGCTCGGCGGCGAGGTGGCCGCGACGCGCGCCGTGGTCGACGCCGGGTGGACGGACTACTCGATGCAGGTCGGCCAGACCGGCAAGACCGTGGCGCCGAAGCTGTACATCGCGTGCGGCATCTCCGGGGCGATCCAGCACAAGGTCGGCATGGCCAACGCCGGCGTGATCGTCGCCATCAACAAGGACGTCAACGCACCGATCTTCGAGTTCGCGGACCTGGGCGTGGTGGGCGACGCGCTGACGGTGGTGCCCAAGCTGACGGAGGCGCTGACAGGCCGCTGAGAGTAGCGTTCCCCCGTGCAGCTCGGGACGCTGGAGACCGACCGTCTGCGCGTCCGGCGGCTTGCGCCGTCCGACGCGGACGTGCTGCCGGCCGTCTCGGGCGGGGTGGCGGCGGGCTGGCTCGAGTGGACGGCCGCGACCTACGATCAGCTGGAGGCGCTGCACCAGCCGCCGTACGGCGAGCGGGGCATCGAGCTGCGGGCGACCGGCGAGCTGGTCGGACTGGTCGGGCTGGTGCCGTCCTTCGGGCCGTTCGACCAGCTGCCTGGATTCGGCATGGGCGCGAGCGGCCCGGCGCGGAACCGCCCCGAGATGGGCCTGTACTGGGCGCTCGCGCCGGCGCACCGCGGGAACGGCTACGCGACGGAGGCCGCGCGGGCGGTGGCGGAGTACGCCTTCTCGGAGCTCGGCCTGGCGCGTATCGTGGCGACGACCGAGCGGACGAACGCCCCGTCGCAGGCCGTGATGCGACGACTGGGGATGCGGGTCGAGGAGAACCCGCTGCCGGAGCCCGAGTGGTTTCAGGTGGTGGGCTGGCTGGATGCCAGGGGTCTGCCGCCGCACGCGGGCTGACCCGGCGGGTCACATCTGCGAGTACTCGGGACCGCTGCCGCCCTCGGCCGGCGTCAGCCGCCCGCCCTTGGCGGTGATGGCGCCGCACTGCACGCAGTTCGACGGCGCCAGCTTCAGCTGGACGGTCGGCCCGCCGTCGTCGCGGCCGATCTCGTAGACCGCCGCCGGGCACATCGCAATCCATGCCTGAGCCACCTCGCGCGGCACGTTCTCCTGCACGCGGATGTGGTTGGGCTGGTCGTCCCGCGTCCTGTTGCCAGACAGGAACACGCTCGAGAGCTTGTCGAACGTGAGCTTCCCGTCCGGCGCCGGATAGACCCGCTTCCCGGGATGCGGCTCGACGGTCGCGTCCGCGTCGCGGTGGAACGTCCAGTTGCCCGGGGGCAGCGCGCCCCGCGAGACGTCCATCAGCCCGCCGATCGGCCCGCCCAGGGCGAACCCCTTCGCCAGCGCCTGGCGCATGTTCCGCACCTTGCGCAGGTCGCTCCAGATGTGGCTCGCCTGCACGCTGCGGTCGTACCCGGCAAGCGCGTCCGGCGCCGACACGTCGCCGCCCGCCTTCAGCTGCTCGTAGATCGCCTCCGCGGCGAGCATCCCGGAGCGCATCGCGTAGTGGATGCCCTTCAGCTTCGGCACGTTCACGAAGCCGGCGCTGTCGCCGGTGAGCACCGCCCCCGGCATCGACAGGCTCGACGGAAATGCGAGGAAGCCCCCCTCGGGGATCGTCTTGGCGCCCCAGCCGATCCGCTCGCCGCCCTCGAGCATCGAGCGGATCATCGGGTGCGTCTTGAACAGCTGCAGCGAGTCGTGCACCGACAGCGTCGAATCGCGGTAGTCGAGCCCGAGCACCAGCCCGATCGCGAGCATGTCGGGCCCCATCGGATAGATGAAGCTGCCACCGATCTCCCGGTCCTTGCGGGTCGTGCGAAACGGCCAGCCGAGCGTGTGGATCACCCGGTCGAGCGGCTTTGCCACCCGCCACACCTCCTTGACGCCGAGGCTCCACGCCTGCGGGAAGCGACCGGACAGCCGGAAGTGCTGCATGGCGGCGCCCGCCAGATGCCCCTGCGTGCCCTCGGAGAGCACGGTCGCCTGCGCGTGCACCTCGACGCCGGGCTCGAATGACCCGGTCGGCTGCCCGTCGCGGTCGAGCCCCTTGTCGCCGGTCTTGACGCCGCGGACGGCCCCGCCGCCGATCAGCAGCCGCTGCGCATCGGTCTCGGGCAGCACCATGACGCCCAGCTCCTCGGCCTGCTCGGCCAGATGCCGGCCGAGCTGCGAGAGCGAGAAGACCAGGTTGCCCTTGTTGTGGAAGGGCGGCGGCGTGGGGATCCGGATCTCGAACTGCCGGGTCATCAGGAACACGGACTCCCTGGTGACCGGGCCGAAGCAGCCGGGCAGCGTGGCCGGATCCGTGCCGGGGAAGAGATCGCGCAGCGCGGTCGGGTTCACGACGGCGCCCGACAGCAGGTGCGCGCCGGCGACGCGGCCCTTCTCGAGCACCGCCACCGGCGTCTCGCCCAGCCGCTCCGCGGTGGCCGCGTCGTCGTTCAGCAGCTGCTGGAGACGGATGGCGCCCGCGAGCCCGGCCGGTCCGGCGCCGACGAAGACGACACCGACGTCGATCCGCTCGTCCTCCTCCGCCTCGGGCGCCTGGACGAACTCGCCCACCTTGACCGGAGGCGGGTATGAGCTCGGGCGCCGGGCTGCCATGCGGGCGATGCTACCCGAGCGCACGGGGCCGGCGCCGCGGCTACCCGCCCGCTCTACCGGCGGGTCGGGCGGCGCACCAGCTCGCCGCCGCAGTTGGGGCAGACGCCGTCCATTGCGGCGGCGCAGGCGGGACAGAAGGTGCACTCGAAGCTGCAGATGCGGGCATCGTCCACGGCGTCCAGCGGCCGCTCGCAGCGCTCGCACGCGGTGCGCATCTCCAGGGCCATGCGACACGATACCCTGCACCGCCATGCGCCCCGTCGACCTCCGCTCCGACACCGTCACGCGGCCCACGCCGGAGATGCGCCGCGCCATGGCGGACGCCGCGGTGGGCGACGACGTGTGGGGCGACGATCCGACGGTGATCGAGCTCGAGCGGGAGGTCGCCCGCATGCTCGGGAAGGATGCGGCGCTCTACGTTCCGTCGGGCCACATGGGCAACCAGGTGGCAATCAGGTCGCAGACGCGGGTGGGCGACGAGATCCTCGTCCACGAGCTGGCGCACGTGGTCGTCCACGAGCAGGGTGCCTGCGCGGTGTTGTCCGGTGTGCAGACGCGCATGGTCGCCGGGGAGCGGGGGATGCCGGATCCCGACACGCTTGCCGGCTGGCTTCGCGATCCGTCCGACGTGCACCATGCGCGCCAGAGCCTTGTCTGCCTTGAGAACACGGTCGGCGAGCAGGGTGGGCTGGTCTACCCGCAGGAGCGGATCGACGCCGTCGCCCGGTTCGCGCGCGAGAGGGGGATGGCCGTGCACATGGACGGCGCGCGCCTGTGGAATGCTGCGGTCGCCTCCGGGAGCGACCCCGCGCGCATCGTCCGGGACGTCGACAGCGTCTCCGTCTGCTTCTCCAAGGGGCTGGGCGCTCCGGTTGGCTCGGCGGTGGTCGGGAGCGCCGGGATGATCGACACCGCCCGGCGCAACCGCAAGCTGTTCGGCGGCGGCATGCGGCAGGCGGGGATCATCGCCGCCGGTGCGCTGCACGCCCTGCGCCACCACGTCGAGCGCCTGGCCGAGGACCATCGGAATGCGCGCGCGCTGGCGGAAGGGCTCGCCGGTTCCCGGCGGCTGCATGTCGACCCCGACCGCGTCGAGACGAACATCGTCTTCGCGACCGTGCCGGAGGGCGAGGACGCCGGCGCGCTCGTCCGCGAGATGGCGGATGCGGGTGTGCTGTGCGCCGATCTCAACCCCGCCACGATCCGCTTCGTGACCCACCTCGATGCGGGGGAACAGGCCGTTTCCGACGCCCTGGAGCGGTTGCGCCCGCTGCTACGATGAGGTCATGAAGACAGACATCCATCCCGACTACGTCGTCGCCCGGGTGCACTGCTCGTGCGGCAACGAGTTCCTGACACGCTCCACCAAGCCCGAGCTCTCGGTCGAGATCTGCTCCGAGTGCCACCCGTTCTACACGGGCAAGCAGAAGCTGGTCGACACCGGCGGCCGCGTCGAGCGGTTCCGGCGGCGCCAGGCCCGCAGCGGCTCCTAGCGAGCCCTTGCCTTCCGGGTGCGCTCATCGTGGGCGTCCCGCATGCCGACAATGATTGCGACATGAGCGCGAACGTTGGTGGACAGGCCGTCCTCGAGGGCGTGATGATGCGCACCCCGTCCTCGTGGTCGGTCGCCGTGCGGCGGCCCGACGGCGGGGTGTCGTGCATCTCGAACCCGGTCAGCAGCCCGGCGTCCCGGCGCGGGTGGCTGCGGCTGCCGGTGATCCGGGGCATCGTCGCGCTGGTCGAGTCGCTCACGATCGGATTCCGCGCGCTCGCCATCTCCGCCAGCGTCGCTGCCCAGGAGGAGGGCGACGACGGCGAGGTGTCGGCCGAGCTGACGCGCGGGCAGCTGCTGTTCGCGTTCGCCATGGCGATCGGGTTCACGGTGATCGTGTTCAAGGTCTCGCCGGCCGTCCTGACGGAGCTGCTGCCGATCCACTCGACCGGCCTGTTCGTCGTCGTCGAGGGGCTGATCCGCGTCACCCTGCTGATCGCCTACCTGGCGCTGATCTCGCTGATCCCCGACCTGCGCCGCGTCTTCCAGTACCACGCGGCCGAGCACAAGGCGATCAACGCCTACGAGGACGGGGCCGAGCTGACGCCCGAGCGCGTGCAGACGTACTCCAAGATCCACCTCCGCTGCGGCACGGCCTTCCTGCTCTGGGTGATGGTGATCGCGGTGTTCGTGTTCGCACTGGTCGGCCGGCCGGCATGGCCCGTGCTGATCGCGTCGCGCGTGCTGCTGCTGCCGGTCATCGCCGGCCTCGCGTATGAGCTGATCCGGTTCGGCGGCAAGCATCCCAGGAACCGCATCGTCCGCACGCTGCTCGCTCCGGGGCTGTGGCTGCAGGGGCTGACGACGCGCGAGCCGACGCTCGACCAGGTCGAGGTCTCGATCAACGCCCTGCGCGACGTTCTGGCGGCCGAGGAGCGCTCGCGCGCCGAGCGCGGCGAGAGCCGAGTCGAGGTCATGGCCTAGCGAGCCGCGCGGCCGCCTGAGGGCGGCCGCCAACGGGCAGGGCGGTGGCATGGGGCCTTCCGGGCTGTCCCGTATCCTGCACGGCATGGAGCCTCTCGTCGCAGAGATCGAGCGCAGCTTCGCCGAGTTGGAGCGCCAGCTCGGCGACCCGTCGCTGATGGGCGACCAGAAGCGCTACGCGGAGGTGGCTCGGCGCCACAAGCAGCTGTCGCGTGCGCACGAGCTGGCTCAGCGCTGGCGCGCGCTCACGGCGCAGCAGGCGGAGGCGTCCGAGATGCTCGCCGACAGCGATGAGGAGATCCGCGCGCTCGCGCAGGAGCAGCTCTCCGAGGCGCGTGCCGACCTGCCCGGGCTGGAGGAGGAGCTGCGCACCGAGATGCTCGAGCGCGACCCGGCGGATGACAAGGATGTGATCGTCGAGATCCGCGCCGGCACCGGCGGCGACGAGGCCGCCCTGTTCGCCGGCGACCTGTACCAGATGCTCACCCGCTACGCCGAGCAGCGCGGCTTCAAGGCGGAGCTGATGACGGTGGCCGGCGGGGACGCCGGCGGGTACAAGGAGGTCGCGTTCGAGATCCGCGGCGACGGCGCGTACTCGGTGTTCAAGTACGAGAGCGGCGTCCATCGCGTGCAGCGGGTGCCCGCCACCGAGTCACAGGGGCGGATCCACACCTCCACCGCGACGGTCGCCGTGTTGCCGGAGGCGGAGGAGGTCGACGTCGACGTCAACCAGAACGATCTGCGCATCGACGTGTTCCGGTCGGGTGGGCACGGCGGGCAGTCCGTGAACACGACCGACTCCGCCGTGCGGATCACGCACCTGCCGTCCGGCCTCGTCGTCACCTGCCAGGACGAGCGGTCGCAGCTCCAGAACAAGGAGCGGGCGATGAAGATCCTGCGCGCCCGGCTGTTCGAGGCCGAGCGGGAGCGGGCCCAGCAGGAGGCGTCGGCGGCGCGGCTGTCCCAGATCGGAACGGGCGAGCGCAGCGAGAAGATCCGCACCTACAACTATCCGCAGAACCGGGCGACCGACCACCGCATCAACCTCGATCGCAGCCTCGAAACCGTCCTCACGGGGCACCTGCAGCCGTTCACCGACGCGCTTGCGGCCGAGGAGCGCCGGATGAAGCTCGTCGCGGCGGGCACGGCGGCGCCCAGTCCGGCGTGATCACGCTGGCGGAGGTGCTCCGCCGGTCGACCGCGTACCTCGAGTCGCACGGCAGCCCGACGGCCCGCCTGGACGCCGAGCTGCTGCTCTCGCACGGCCTCGGGCTGTCGCGGGTCGAGCTCTACACGCAGTTCGACCGGCCGCTGACCGAGGCGGAACTGGAGGCGTGCCGTGAGCTCGTCCGGCGCCGGGGCACCCGCGAGCCGGTCGCCTACGTGATCGGCCGCTGGGGCTTCCGGCGGCTGGATCTCGAGGTCGACAGCCGTGTGCTGGTGCCGCGGCCCGAGACCGAGGCGGTCGTCGACCGCTGCCTGGGGGTGCTCGACGGACGCGACGCGCCGGAGGTGGTCGACGTCGGCACCGGCTCGGGGGCGATCGCGCTCGCGATCGCGGATGAGCGGCCGGATGCCGTCGTCACCGCCTGCGACATCTCGGCCGACGCGCTCGAGGTTGCCCGTGCGAACGCTGCCCGGCTGGGGCTGGACGTGACGTTCGTCCAGTCCGACCTGCTTGACGCGGTGCCGGGCGGCCCGTTCGACCTGGTCGTCTCGAACCCGCCATACGTGTCCGCCGCCGAGATCGACCGGCTCGAGCCGGAAGTGGCGGTGCATGAGCCGCGTTTGGCGACCGTGGCCGGCGCGGACGGTCTCGAGGTCTATTCGCGGCTGCTTCCGCATGCGGCCGGGCGGCTTCGCCCCGGCGGCGCGGTTGTCCTGGAGTGCGGCGCCGGGCAGGCTCAGCGGCTGGTCGCGGAGCTGCGCGGCCTTGGCTACGGTGACCCCGCCGTGGACACGGATCTGGCCGGCATCGAACGGGTCGTATGGGCGACGTGGCCGTGACCGTTCCCGGCGGCGCCGTGCGGCTGCTGCTGGACGGCGAGCTGGCGCTGCTTCCGACCGACACCGTCTACGGGATCGCGGCAGCTGCCGGGTGCGCCGCTGCGTGCGAGCGGCTGTACGCGCTGAAGAGCCGCCCGGCGTCACAGGCGACCGCGATCATGCTGGGGTCGGTGGACGGCCTGACCGCGGCACTGCCGGAGCTCGGCGGCCGTGCGCTGGCGGCGTGCCGCCGACTGCTGCCCGGCGCGGTGACCGTGATCGTCGAGAACCCGGCGCACCGCTTCGCGCACGCCTGCGGCGCGCGGACGGACCGGATCGGCGTGCGCGTTCCCCGGCTCGCGCCCGCGGTCGCGGGCCTGGCCGACGACGCCGGCGGGCTGGTGATCACCAGCGCGAACCTGCGCGGCGGACCCGACCCCGCCAGGCTGGCGGACGTGCCCGGCGCGTTGCGACGGGCCGCGGCGTTCGCCGTGGACGGCGGAGCGCTTCCGGGACTGCCGTCCTCGGTGATCGACGTCACCGGCGAGCGGCCGGTGGTGCTGCGGGAGGGGCCCGACTTGGGCGGCGTGCTCGCCGCGTTGGGAGGGGATGCATGAGCGATCCCGGTGGCATCGACCGGCTGTTGGAGGAGGAGCGGCGCCTGCTCGACCGCCTGACGCCGGAGCAGGCGCGCGATGCGGCCGCTCGCGGAGGGCTGATCATCGACACCCGCAGCCACGAGCAGCGGCGGGCGGGAGGCACCGTGCCGGGCGCGGTGCGGATCCACCGAAACGTCCTCGAGTGGCGCGTCGACCCGCGGTCGGGGCATCAGGATCCGCGCATCGCTGCGGCAACGGGGCCGCTCGTGATCATGTGCGAGCAGGGCTACTCGTCGAGCCTCGCGGCGGCGACGCTGAAACGGCTCGGGATCGAGCAGGCGACGGACATGGCCGGCGGCTTCGAGGCATGGCTGGCGGCGGGACTGCCGGTCGAGCCGGTGACCGACTGAAGCGTCCCATATCGGCCGGAAAAGGGGTCGGAGCCCGTCACGGCCCCCGCGCGCGAATCGTGGCTCCCCCGCGGGCCTCACGCAGAAGCTGTGACCAGACCGCAGCCGCAGCGTCCGATAGCGGCCCGAAAAGGGCTCAGAGCCCGATCCGGGTGGCGGCACAGGATCGTTAGGCACCCGTGACGTGTCGCCGCGTCGCTGTTGCGGGCTTCCGGTAGCATCGCCCGACCCGCAGGGATCGGACAGGGGAGGCGATGGTGGCCACGGCCGAGCAGACGTTGAAGGCATTCCAGACGGCCGGTTTGGCCGAGACCGACTCCACGATCGCTGCGCTCGTCGATCGCGAGCTCGGCCGGCAGCGCGATCAACTCGAGCTGATCGCCTCCGAGAACTTCACCTGGCCGGCCGTGCTCGAGGCCGTCGGCTCGGTGCTGACCAACAAGTACGCCGAGGGCTACCCCGGTCGCCGGTACTACGGCGGCTGCGAGTGGATCGACGAGATCGAGCAGCTCGCCATCGACCGCGCAAGGGAGCTGTTCGGTGCCGACCACGCCAACGTCCAGCCGCACGCCGGCGCGCCCGCCAACATGGCCGCCTACTTCGCGCTGATCCAGCCCGGCGATGCGATCCTCGGGCTGCGGCTCGACCACGGCGGCCACCTCACGCACGGCCTCAAGGTCAACTTCTCCGGCCGGCTCTACGACGTCCACGCCTACGGCGTGCGGCGGGAGGACAGCCTGATCGACTTCGACGAGGTGCGCTCGCTCGCGCACGAGCACCGCCCGAAGCTGATCGTGGCCGGTGCGTCGGCCTACCCGCGGATCATCGACGCGGCGCCGTTCCGCGAGATCGCCGACGAGGTGGGCGCCCGGCTGATGGTCGACATGGCGCACTTCGCCGGCCTGGTGGCGGCCGGCCTGCACCCCAACCCGGTCGAGCACGCCGACGTCGTCACGTCCACCACGCACAAGACGCTCGCCGGCCCGCGCTCGGGCCTCGTTCTCTGCCGCGAGGAGCACGCCGCCGCCGTCGACAAGGCGGTCTTCCCGGGCCTCCAGGGCGGGCCGCTGTGCCACGTCGTCGCCGCCAAGGCCGTCTGCTTCAAGATCGCCCAGAGCGAGGGGTTCCGCGACTACCAGGCGCAGATCGTGGCGAACGCCAGGACGCTTGCCGACACCCTGATCGACGGCGGCCTCAAGCTGCTCACCGGCGGCACGGACAACCACTTGCTCCAGCTCGACCTGCGCGGCACCGAGCTGTCGGGCAAGGACGCGGAGGAGCGCCTCCACGAGGTGGCGATCACGGTCAACCGCAACACCGTTCCCTACGACGAGCGGCCGCCGGCGATCGCATCCGGGGTGCGCATCGGCACGCCGGCCGCCACGATGCGCGGCATGGTCGAGGAGGACATGCGCGAGATCGGCGCGATCATCCTGGAGACGCTCGACCCCGCCGCCGACCTCGCCGCCCTCCGCGAGCGCACGCGCGAGCTGCTCGCCGCACATCCGTTGTATCCCGCCTTCGGGCACGGCTTCACCGCCAGCTGACGCATGCCGCTCACGGTCGTCGACCACCCGCTGGTGCAGCACAAGCTCGGCCTGCTGCGGGAGGCCTCGACGACGACCCGCGATTTCCGCGCGCTTGCGGGCGAGATCGCCGCCTTCCTCTGTTACGAGGCCACCCGCACGCTCGAGCTGGAGCCCGTCACGGTGACCACGCCGCTCGAGCAGACGACCGGGGCGCGGGTCTCCGGCAAGAAGCTCGGCGTGGTCGCGGTCCTCCGCGCAGGCGTCGGGATGCTGGACGCCGTGCTCGACCTCGTGCCGGTCGCGCGCGTGGGCTTCGTCGGCCTCTACCGGGACGAGCAGACGCTCGAGCCCGTGGAGTACTACTGCAAGCTCCCGGGCGACCTCGAGGCGCGTGACGTCTTCGTCCTCGACCCGATGCTGGCGACCGGCGGCTCGGCGTCCGCCGCGGTGGCGCTGTGCAAGGAGCGCGGCGCACGCCGTGTGGTGCTGCTCTCGCTCGTCGCAGCGCCCGAGGGCGTCGCGCGGATCGAGGCGGAGCATCCGGACGTCGAGGTGATCGTCGCCGCCCTCGACCGAGCCCTCGACGAGCGTGGCTACATCCGGCCGGGCCTCGGCGACGCCGGCGACCGGCTGTACGGCACTCGGTGACCTGAACGGAAACGGCATCCCAGCCGGTCTCCTCGCCGCTCACGACCACGGGTCGCTGTAGGCTCCGGACATGAACGGCGGGCTGATCGACTATCAGGCGGCCGTCGTGGGCTTCGCGGTGGCGTTCCTGCTGGCGGTGCTGCTCACGCCCGTCGTCAGCCAGGCGGCCTGGATGACGGGAGTGGTGGACGCCTCCAAGGACGAGCGGCGCCTGCACGAACGCCCGACCCCGCTGCTCGGCGGCCTCGCCATCCTGGGCGCGATCATCATCCCGTCGGTCGCGCTCGGCCACAACCACGGGTTCTGGGGCATCGTCGCCGGTGCCACGCTGATGTGCGCGCTCGGGGCGCTCGACGACATCCGCCCGCTGCATCCCGGTGCCAAGTTGCTCGGGATAACCGCCATCGCGGTGATACCGGCATCGCTCGACGTGACCATCGACCACGTCACCCTGCCGCTCGTCGGCGCCTTCGACCTCGGCATCTGGCAGTACCCGCTGACCGTGGTGTGGATCGTCGCCATCGCGAACATCGTCAACTTCATCGACGGATTGGACGGGCTGGCCGCGGGCTTCTGCGCGATCGCGTCGATCACCTTCGCGATCCTCTCCGCGTCGCTCGGCCGCGTGGACGCGGCGGCGATCAGCGCCATCGTCGCGGGAGCCGCGATCGGGTTCCTGATCTACAACTTCAACCCGGCGACCATCTTCATGGGCGATTCCGGCTCGCTGATGCTCGGATACCTGCTGGCTGCGCTGTCGATCCAGGGCGTGCTGAAGACGGCAGCGGCCGTCTCGCTGGTGTTCCCGCTGGTCGTGCTCGCGCTGCCGATCCTCGACACCTCGTTCGTGATCCTGAAGCGCCTCAAGTACCGCCAGCCGATCTACCAGGCCGACCGCTGGCACTTCCACCATCGCTTCGCGAACATCGGGTTCTCGCAGCGCCGCACCGCGCTCTACCTCTATGCGTGGTGCAGCTCGCTGTCGGCGCTTGCGCTCGCGGTGCGGTTCGTGCCCAACCACCGCCACGACTGGAGCCCGGTCGCCGTGGCCGTGCTCGGCGGTCTCGGCCTGCTCGCCATCGTCACGTCGCTGTACGTCATCTACCTGCTCGAGATCATCAAGGCGCGCCACCTGCGGGCGATCCGGCTGCGCCGGCGGGCCGGCGACCGTGTGCCACAAAGCGAGCGGGCAGCCTGACCGCGAATTGGGACTGTTTTCGCTGAATAAGGGCGTTCCCGCCGGTTCGGGCGACCGCTCCGTGTTGTCACATAGTCCCGGTTTCTGGCATACTGCCCGCGCCCGCCGAGTGATGTCGGCGGCGAGTACCGGACCGAAGCATGGGTGAGCAGCGACCGGCCGCCTCGGCGGCCACAGCGGGGATGTTCCTGCTTGCTGCCCTCCTCCTGTGCGTCGGCCTGGGCCTCGGCGCCGGCTGGCTGGTGGGCAGCATCGTGGGAGGAGCGGCGGCCGGGTTCGCGATCGGGATCCCGCTCAGCTTCTACCTCGTGTACCGGCAGTACCGAGACATTTGACCAGTCGCCCGACAGCCGCCCAGCTCGCCGCCCACAACGTGGACGCCGTCCTCGCGATCCTTGCGCTGCCGCTGTTCCTGCTGACCGGGCTGCCGGCGGCAGGCTGGTTCTGGGCGGTCGCGCTGTGGGCCGTCAACCGCTTCGTGCAGGCGCTGGTCGAGCGCCGAGCCGTGCAGATGGGCGCGCTGCGCGCCGTCGGCGTGATGGGCGCGAGCATGCTGCTGCGGCCGTGGATCGGGATGCTGATCCTGTTCTTGATCACGCGCCACGACGGCACGCTCGCCGTCTCGTCGGTGCTGCTCTTCCTGCTGCTGGTGACCGTGGACATCGCCACCCGGATCGCCACGCACCGCAACATCCGGCCGCGGATCGGCGGGATGGCGTGATGGCGCTGCTCGCCTCGGACTTCAACCCGGTCTCGGAGTTCACGGACTTCGTCAACAACCCGTACGTCGACCTGCCGCTCGGGCTCGACATCAACAAGGCGGTCGTCTACATCTGGCTGTCGGGCGCCATCGCCATCCTGCTCACGCTGTGGCTCGTGCGCCGCGGGCTGAACGTGCGCCCCGACCGTCCGCAGACCGCCGTCGAGACGATCTACGACGTGGCCTACACGCAGATCGCGAAGGCGGGCCTGCCCGACGAGGGCATGCGGCTCTGGTTCCCGTACGTCGCCACGGCGTTCGTCTTCATCTGGGTGATGAACCTGATCGGCTTCATCCCCCTGCCGCTGGCCGAGGAGAAGGTCGACATCGGCGGCCTCGACCTCCCGAAGTTCCAGATCTACGCCGCCACGGCGAACCTGTCGGTGACGCTCACGCTGACGCTGATCACGATCCTGGCCAGCCACGTGGAGGGCGTCCGCCACAACGGCCCCATCAAGTACCTGAAGAGCTGGATGCCGTCCGGCATGCCGGCGTTCGGCCTGAAGACGGCCCCGCTGATCATCCTGATCGCGTTCATCGAGGTGATCTCGCAGCTGGTGCGGATCGTCTCGCTCTCCTTCCGACTCTTTTTCAACATGCTCGCCGGGCACCTCGTGATCGCGGTGTTCCTGGGCATCGGCGCGCTGCTCGGCGGCGGGCAGCTCGTGTTCTGGCCCGTGCACCTGCTGATCGGCCTGCCCATGGGCTTCGCCATCTTCGCGCTGGAGGCGACGCTGATCGCGGCGCTGCAAGCCTTCATCTTCGCGTCGCTGTCTGCCATCTACATCGGTGGAGCGATCCACCCCGACCACTAGGGAGAACCATGGCTGTTGAGGGAAATGTCCACGATGCTGCAAAGGCGCTCGAGCTGGGGCTCGCCACCGGCTTCGGCGCGATCGGCCCCGGCGTGGGCGTCGGGTTCATCTTCGGCAAGACGATCGAGGCGGTCGGCCGCCAGCCCGAGCTGCGCGGTCAGCTGCAGGGCCTGATGTGGCTCGGCTTCGCGCTCACTGAGGCGATCGTGTTCTACGCGCTCGGCATGGCCTTCGTCGCCTACTCGATCGCCTAGGAGCGGACCCCACGATGCTGCTCCTCGAATCTGCCAAGCCCAGCCTGATCGACATCAACTTCGGGCTGATGTTCTGGACGCTCGTCACGTTCGTGATCGTGCTGGTCGTGCTGCGCAAGTACGCGTTCGGCCCGATCCAGGCGGCGCTGGACGCCCGGCGGGAGGCCATCCAGGCCGACCTCGACGCGGCCCAGTCCGCGCGCGAGGAGGCTCAGACCGCGCTGACCGAGTATCGCCAGGCGCTGGCCGACTCCCGCCGGGAGGCGACCAAGATCGTCGAGGACGCCCGCCGCGTGGCCGAGCAGCAGCGCGCGCGCGACATCGGTGAGCTGGAGGCCGAGAAGAACCGCCTGCTGCAACGGGCCAAGGACGAGATCGACGCCGAGACGCGCCATTCGCTGCAGGCGATCAAGGCGCAGCTGGCCGACCTCACCGTCGCGACGACGGAGAAGGTCGTGCGCAAGCGCCTGGACGAGGCCGAGCAGCGCCGCCTGATCGACGAGGCCATGGCGGACGTCGACTTCAGCCAGTTCGGGCAGGCGGAGAGCGCCGCGGCGGCAGAGGGTGGTGAGTAGCACCCCTTGGCCGACCTGATCGAAGCCGGTGGGCGTGTCTACGCGGAGGCGCTGTTCCGCGCCGCCGTCGAGTCGGGCCGCGTGAAGCAGGTGGACGGCGACCTGTCGGACTTCATGGAGTCGCTCGCGAGCGATCGGGCCGCGCTCGGCTCGCTGCTCAACCCGCGGCTCCCGCAGGACGCGAAGAAGCGGATCGTCGCAGCCCTGCTCCGCGAGGCCGATCCACTCGTCCGCAACGCCATGCTCGTGCTCGTCGACAACGGCCGGCTCGGGCTGCTCCACGACATCTCCGTGGCGTTCGCCGAGCTCGCGGCCGAGCAGGAGCGGATCCTCGACATCGAGGTGACCACGGCCGTGCCGATGGACGCCTCCCAGACCGACCGGCTGGCGGAGCGCATCCAGGCGGCCACCGGGCTGCAGGCCCGGCTCGAGCCGAAGGTCGACCCGAACATCCTCGGCGGGCTCGTGCTGCGGGCCCGCGGCGTCCTGCTGGACGCCTCCGTGCGGCGCGAACTGGACGAGATCCACCGCGCACTGATCACCACACCACTTTCAGTTGGGAGCGACGCGTGAAGCTACGTCCAGATGAGATCGCCTCGATCCTCAAGAGCGAGATCGAGCGCTACGAGGTCGATGTCGACGTCGAAGAGGTCGGCACGGTCATCCAGATCGGCGACGGCATCGCCCGCATCTACGGGCTGATGGGCTGCGTCGCACTCGAGAAGCTCGAGCTGCCGCACGGCGTGACCGGCCTGGCGCTGAACCTCGAGGAGGACAACGTCGCCGCCGTGCTGTTCGGCGAGTGGGAGAAGATCGCGGAGGGCGACACGGTCAAGCGCACGGGGCAGGTCATGTCCGTGCCGGTCGGCGATGCCCTGGTCGGCCGCGTCGTCGACCCGCTCGGCATCGCGCTGGACGGCGGCCCGCCGATCGAGACGACCGAGACGCGGCCGCTCGAGTTCAAGGCCCCCGGCGTGGTCGACCGCCAGCCGGTGAAGGAGCCGCTGCAGACGGGCATCAAGGCGATCGACGCCATGATCCCGATCGGCCGCGGGCAGCGCGAGCTGATCATCGGCGACCGCGGCACGGGCAAGACCGCCATCTGCGTCGACACGATCCTGAACCAGAAGGGGCAGGACGTCATCTGCATCTACGTCGCCATCGGCCAGAAGGCCTCGACGGTGCGCCAGGTGGAGGAGACGCTGCGCAGCAACGGCGCGATGGACTACACGATCATCGTGTCGGCGCCGGCATCGCAGGCCGCGCCGATCAAGTACATGGCCCCGTACGCGGGCTGCGCGATGGGGGAGTACTTCCTCTACAACGGCAAGCACGCCCTGCTGATGTACGACGACCTGTCCAAGCATGCCGACGCCTACCGGCAGATGTCCCTGCTGGTGCGGCGCCCGCCCGGCCGCGAGGCATACCCGGGCGACGTGTTCTACCTGCATTCGCGGCTGCTCGAGCGCGCCGTCAAGCTGTCGGACGAGCTGGGGGCGGGGTCGCTGACCGCGCTGCCGGTGATCGAGACGCAGGCCGGTGACGTCTCGGCATACATCCCGACCAACGTCATCTCGATCACGGACGGCCAGATCTTCCTGCAGTCCGACCTGTTCTACTCCGGCGTCCGGCCGGCGATCAACGCGGGCATCTCGGTGTCGCGCGTCGGCGGCAACGCCCAGCGCCGTGCGATGCGGAAGGTGGCCGGCCGCCTGCGCCTGGACCTGGCGTCCTACCGCGCGCTGGAGGCGTTCGCGCAGTTCGCGTCGGAGCTCGACGACGCGACGCAGCAGCAGCTGCGCCGCGGTCAGCGGCTGGTTGCAACGCTGAACCAGCCGCAGTACTCGCCGTGGCCGTTCGAGGAGCAGGTGGCCGTGATCTGGGCGGCGACCAACGGCTACACGGACACGATCGACGTGCCCGACGTGCAGCGCTTCAACTCCGAGCTGATCGAGTACCTGCGGGCCGGCGGCCGCGTCCTCGAGGCGATGCGCGAGACCGGCGAGCTGTCCGATGAGACCGAGGGCGAGCTGCGCTCGGCGGTGGAGTCGTTCAAGGAGAGCTTCCAGCCGACGGACCAGGACGGCGACGAGCCGGCCATCGGCGCGGGCACCCGTGCGGCCGGCGACTCCCGCACCGAGTCGAGCGCCTCCGACGGCGGCGCGCAGGCCGAGGCGACGCGCGACACGGGGGCCGACGCGGACGCGACCGACACGGAGCCCACCACCGCCGGCTGATGGCGACCCAGCAGGACATCAAGCGGCGGATCGGCTCCGTCAACAACACCAAGAAGATCACCAAGGCGATGGAGCTGGTCGCCGGCTCGCGCCTGCGGCGCGCGCAGGCGAGGATCGAGGCCCTGCGGCCGTATGCCGACCGGATGCAGCAGCTGGTGGTGGACGTGGCCGGCAACGTCGGCCAGGTCAGCGACCAGCCCCTGCTGGCGCGTCGCGAGGTGAAGTCCGTGGCAGTGGTGGCCCTGACCGGCGATCGCGGGCTGGCCGGTGCCTTCAATGCGAGCATCGTGCGGCGCGCGCTCGACATCGCGCGCGCCCAGCGGGCCGAGGGCAAGGACGTGGTCTGGCTGGTGATCGGCCGGCGCGGCGCCTCGACGCTGCGGTTTCGCCGCCAGACGCTCACCGCCGACTACACCGGCATCACCGACCGGCCCACGTATGCCGACGCCCAGGCGATCGCGCGCCGCGTCGCCGAGCTGTACGAGGGCAGTGAGGTCGACCGTGTCGTCATGGTCTACAACCACTTCCTCTCGGCGCTCTCCCAGCGCGTCGACGAGGTCGAGCTGCTGCCCGTCCCCGAGCAGGCGATGGCGGGCGAGGCCGTCAAGCTCGAGGGCTCGTTCATCTTCGAGCCGGACGAGCGGGACATCCTCCACGACCTGATCCCGACCTACCTCGAGATCACGATCTACCGCGCGCTGCTCGAGTCGACTGCGTCCGAGCACGGTGCCCGGATGACCGCCATGCGGAACGCGTCCGACAACGCCGGCACCCTGATCGACGACCTCACGCTCGCGATGAACCGCGCCCGCCAGGCCGAGATCACGCAGGAGATCCTCGAGGTCGTCGCGGGCGCCGACGCCCTCACCTAATACAGTGGGTCGGCCCGTGCCGACCGTCCTGCGCCGATCGCTCGCCGTAACGCTCGTGCTGTTCGCCGCGGGCTGCGGTCGCGGCGGCGCGGTCGAGCCGAGCCCCGAGCCGCAGCCGGCGGCCGGCGGGACGCTGACGTATGCGCTCACCGGCGATCCCGTCTCCGTGACGCCGCTCTACGGGGGCGACCCGTCCGGGATCGTGGTGGAGCGCAACGTGTTCGCCGGGCTGGTGGATGCGGACCCGTCGTCGCTCCGGATCGTTCCCGCGATCGCACGCAGCTGGTCGTCGAGCGGCGACCGCAGGCGCTGGACGTTCCGTCTCCGCACGGGCGTGACGTTCCCGGCCGGAAACGGTGCCGTCACGGCTGCCACGTTCGTGCAGGACTGGTCGCTGCTCTGCAGTCCGGGGGTGCGGTCGCCGAATGCCGCCGTGCTGGCTCCGGTGGCCGGCTATGCCGCCTGCCGCCGCGGCGCGCGGACGCTCTCGGGCGCGCGGGCGGCCGGGCCGTCCACGCTGGTCGTCACGCTGTCGCGGCCGGTGCCCGACTTTCCGGCCTGGCTGGCAGACCCGGCGACCTGGGCCTTCCCGCCGCAGCTGGCGTCGACCCCGGCGGCGCGCGTGGCATTCGAACGGGCGCCTGTCGGCGCCGGGCCGTTCCGGGTCGTCCGGCTGGTCCACAGCGAGCACCCGCAGGGCAAGGCGCCGGTCGCCGGCGAGGTCGTCCTGCTGCGCAACCCCGGCTACGCCGGCCCGCGCCCGCGGCTCGCTCGCATCGACATGCCGGTGGTCACGCAGGCCGACGCCGCACGGTCGATTGCGGCATACCGGGCGGGGCGCTATCAGGTGCTCGGCGTGCCGGCGGCCGCTGCCGACGTCGTCCGTGCCGACCCGCGGTTCGACCGTCAGCTGGTCGACGTGCCGCGGCTGAGCCTCGTCTTCCTGCGCGCGAGCCCCGGCGCGGTGCCGCTGGCTGGTGCCGTGGACGCGTCCGGCGTGGTCACCCAGGCGCTCGGCAAGTCGGGGCAGCCCGCCGACGGGCTGCTGCCCGCCGGCATGCCGGGCTACGTGCCCGGCGCGGCGCACCCGGCCGCGCGAACGCTGGCCGGCGTGCGGGTAACGCTCACCCACGTCACCAGCCCGACGCTGGCCGCAATCACCGCGGCACTGGCCCAGTCGCTGCGCCGGCGCGGGGCTCAGGTGAGGGTCGTCGCCCGCGGGATGTGGACGGTCTCGGAGCTCGACCTGCAGTCCCCCGCTCCGGACGCGGCGCTGGCCGCGCTGGCGGGGCCGCTCCCGGGGCCGGTGATCGCGGCCGCGGGCGGCGACCGTGACGGCGCGCTGCTCGCCGCCCAGGAGGCGGTGCTCGCCCGCGGCGGGATCGTTCCGCTCGCATTCGGCACGTCCGAGCTGCTGGTCGCGCCGGGGGTGCATGGCCTCGCGCTGGGCGCGCTGGGCGCGCCGCGCCTGGCGTCGGCGTGGCGGGGAGGCGCCTGATCCGGCGCTAGACTTTTCGGTCGTGACCGAGAAGGTCTACCAGCTGTGGGATCAGCGGCGGGTGCGCCGCGTGGTGTGGGCGCTGGCCCTGACGCTGCTGGCCGTCGGGGTGATCGCGTTCGTGCGCTCACGCCAATCGCAGCCGGTCACCTACCACGGTGGCGCCCCGCGTCCCGTCTTCAAGGACGCCGGCGCGCGGTACGGGAAGCCGATCCGGTTCACGGGCGAGGTGCGCTCCGTGGCCAAGAGGTTCATCCGCGACGGCGTCCTGCGGAAGGATCCGCTCGCGGCCCGCGCGCTCGTCGGCGCGAAGCTGCGCACCGCGGTGTCGGACGCCGACTGGGCCGCCGGCACGCTCCCGATCCCGCAGTTCCCGCCGAAGTACTTTGCCGGCGCAGGCTATGACGTGCTTCGCGCGCGGCAGCGGCAGGTGCTGGTCGACGTCGGTATCGGGTCGACCGCGCCGAACACGGTCAAGGCGGTGACCCTGCTGGTCGAGCTACGGCCGGTCGGCGGCCACTGGCGCGTCGTCGCGGCGGCGCCGCGGAACTCGACTCCGATCCCCGCGGCCTAACCAGACCGGGGGAGATGACGTCAAAGCTCCTGTGCGGAATCCTGATGCTGGAGTATGATCGGATACGGATGGCCACGTCTCCCGTGAAAGCACCCATCTGATGGCGACCAGCGACCGGCCGATCGTCACCGGGCTCGCGCCAGGGGCGGCCGGCATCAGCACGTCGCCCGAGGAGCCGGCCGTTGTCGCGCGCGGCTACTGGGAGCAGGCGTGGCGCCGCTTCCGCCGCGACAAGGTCGCGATCGCCGGCGGCGTAGCGATCATCCTGCTGATCCTCACGGCGTTCGTCGGCCTGCCCGTCGCCGAGCACCTGCTCGGCCGGACGCAGTACAGCATCAACGTGAACGCTCAGGGCTTCGAGCCGCTCGCACCCTTCTCGCGGGCTCCCACGGTCGGCGGCCAGGGAACCACGCTCTACATTCTCGGCACCTCGGACACCGCGGGCCATGACGAGTTTCTGGGCATGCTCGGCGGGGCGCAGATCTCGCTCGAGGTCGCGATCTTCTCGACGTTCATCGGCCTCCTGATCGGGATCACGCTTGGCATGATGGCCGGCTTCTTCGGCGGCATCATCGACGTGATCGTCTCGCGCGCGACCGAGATCGTGATGGCGCTTCCGCTGCTGCTGTTCGCGATCGCCTTCTCGTTCACGGTCGGCTCGCGGCTGAACGACTACACGCTGTTCGGGCTGTTCGACCCCGGCGTGATGACGCTCGTGATCGTGATCTCGGCCTTCTCGTGGTACTACCCGGCGCGGATCGTGCGCGCTCAGGTGCTGTCCCTGCGCGAGAAGGAGTTCGTGGAGGCGGCGCGGATGGTGGGGGCGAGCAACTTCCGGATCCTGCGGTCCCATCTGCTCCCGCACCTGACGGGGACGATCATCGTCTACGCGACGCTGACGGTGGCGACCAACATCCTGTTCGAGGCCGGTCTCTCGTTCCTCGGCGTCGGCATCCCGCAGGGCGAGCCGAGCTGGGGCAACCTGATCAACACGGCCGTCAACTACTACACGACCATCCCGTGGCTGATGGTGTGGCCGGGCGTCGGCATCCTGATCGCGACGCTCTCGTTCAACCTGCTCGGCGACGGCCTGCGCGACGCGCTCGACCCGCGCGGCACCCACTAGCCACCCGGATCTTCACCGTCCGCTAACTTCGCGGCAGCACCTGTCGTCTACGACCATGGACAGGTGGGGCCACCGGTCAGTGTCCGGCCCCGAAACGCAACGGGAGAGGAAGGTATGAGACGACCTGGAATGTGGCTGGCGCTCAGCGTCATGACCGTCGGGGTGGTGTTGCTGGGTGCCGCGTGCGGCAGCAGCAGCAGCGGTGGGGGCTCGGGCGGCGTCAGCACCAGTGAAGCCGGCGGCAACAGCGTGCCGCACATCCAGGGCGGGACGATCAAGGCGGCGCTGCACGGCGGCATCGACTTCCTCGACCCGGCCCTTGCGTACTACCAGATTTCGTGGCAGATCGAGTACGCCACGTGCGTGAACCTGATCGGCTACCCGGACAAGCCGGCCCCGGAGGGCTACCAGCTCGTCCCGGAGGCGGCCTCCAGCATGCCGACGGTGTCGTCGGACGGCAAGACCGTCACGTTCACCGTCCCGCCGGGCAAGTACAAGTTCAACACCGGTGAGCCGGTCACGGCCCAGACCTTCGCGGATGCGCTGCTGCGCGATCTGAACCCCAAGCAGGTCTCGCCGTTCGTCAGCTTCGTCGGCAGCTCCATCGAGGGCGCGACCGGCTGGGACGGAAAGGGCACGATCCCGGGCGTCGAGGTCCAGGGCGACAAGCTGATCCTGCACCTGACCCAGCCCAACGGCACCATCGTCGCCGAGATGGCGACCCCGTTCATGTGCGCGATCCCGCACAACCTGCCGATCAACTCGAAGGGCGTCACCGAGATCGCCGGAGCCGGCCCGTACTACGTGGCCAGCTACTCGCCGAACCAGTCCATCGTGCTCAAGCGGAACCCGAACTACACCGGCCCGCGCCCGCACAACGTGGACGAGATCGACTACACGCAGCTCGGCATCGACCAGAACCAGGGCATCCTGTCCACGAAGAACGGGTCGATCGACTACTGCCCGGACTGCCCGACCGCGGCGCAGTCGCTGTCGCTGTACCAGCAGTACGGACCGAGCAAGGGCACGCAGCAGTCGTTCTACATCTCGCCCGTGATCGAGGTCAACTACTACGCCATGAACACGGCGAACCCGGCGTTCTCCAACGCGCTGGTGCGCCAGGCGGTCAACTACGCGATCGACCGCACGGCGCTGACGAAGCAGCGCGGGTACAAGGCCGGCCTGCCGACGGACAAGTACCTGCCACCGCAGGTGCCCGGTGCGTCGGAAGAGCAGTCGATCTACCCGATGACTGCCGACCTCACCAAGGCCAAGGCGCTCATGGAGCAGGCCAAGTCCCAGGGCGTGAAGACGCCGATCACCGCGCTCGTCTACTCCACGCAGGGGTGCGAGTCGTGCACGAACCGCATGGCCATCCTCAAGGATGAGCTCGCGCCGCTTGGCATCAACATCAAGGTCAAGTACTACGAGCGCGCCGTGCAGTTCCAGGAAGAGGGTGTCAAGGGCACGCCCAATGACATCGCGGACGAGGGATGGCTCGCCGACTTCCCCGACCCGTACGACTTCCTGAACATCCTGCTCAGCGGTGACAGCATCCTGCCGAAGAACGGGGACAACTTCTCGTACTTCGACAATGCGGACTTCAACAAGCGGATGAACGACGCCGCGAAGTTGACCGGAAGCGAGCGAGCCCAGACCTACGGGCAGATCGCGACCGACATGGCGAAGTCCCAGGCGCCATGGGCGGCCGAGTCGAACCAGACCAACTACGACTTCTTCAGCCCGCGCATCGGGTGCCAGCTGTGGGAGCCGAGCTACGGAATGGATCTGACGACGCTCTGCATCCGGAAGTAGCGCGAATCACCGGGCGGCGGTGCGACCGCACCGCCGCCCGGTAGACTTTTCTGCATACGCATTCCTTGAGGGAGGGCAGGGTCGATGATCAGGTACGTGATACGCCGGCTGCTGTGGGCGGTCGTGCTGTTCCTCGCCATCACGGTGCTCACGTTCCTGATGTTCTACGTGATTCCGGTCAACCCGGCGGCCATGGTCGCGGGCAAGGCGGCCACGCCGGAGGAGATCAAGCACGTCCAGCATCTCCTGTATCTCGACCAGCCGCTCTGGCGTCAGTACCTGCACTTCCTGGACGAGCTGTTCCAGCACCGGAGCCTCGGGTACTCGTACGGGACGCGCCAGAGCGTCAACACGATCATCAGCGCCGCCGCGCCGGTCACCGCCAGCGTCGTCATCGGCGGCGCGATCTTCTGGATGCTCGTGGCCGTTCCGGTCGGCATCTACTCCGCGCTGCGGCCGCGGTCGAAGGGCGACCGGGTGGCGATGGTCTCGGTGCTCGCCGGCATCTCGGCGCATCCGGTCTGGGTGGGCTACATGCTCTCGCTGCTGGTCGGGTACGAGCTGAACCTGCTGCCGATCCAGGGGTACTGCAACCTGCGCGGGGCAAGTCCGGGTCAGACGTGCGGTGGGCCGATCGACTGGTTCACGCACATGCTGCTCCCGTGGATCACCTTCGCCATCCTCTACTCGGCGTTCTACGTGCGCATGATCCGCTCGAGCGTGATGGAGACGCTCAACGAGGATTACGTGCGCACGGCGCGGGCGAAGGGCGCAAGCGAGCGCCGTGTCATCACGCGCCATGTGCTCCGCAATGCCATGTTGCCGGTGGTGACAATGCTCGGGATGGACATTGCCGTCGCTCTGGGCGGCGCCGTGTTCGTCGAGATCGTCTTCGGCTTCCCGGGGCTGGGCGGGAGAGCGGTGCAGGCGGTCGGCCAGTTCGACCTGCCGACGATCTCGGGCACCGTGATCTTCGCCTCGATCATGGTGATCGCGTTCAACCTGCTGGTCGATCTGCTCTACGCCTGGATCGACCCGCGGATCCGGCTGAGCTGAGCCGGCGACCCCGGCTGGCAGCGACCAGATAGCATTCCCTGACATGCCCCTACTCGACGTCATCGACCTGAAGACGTACTTCCGCACCGACGACGGCCTCGTCCATGCCGTCGACGGCGTCTCGTTCCAGGTCGAGAAGGGTCAGACGCTCGCCATCGTGGGCGAGTCGGGCTCCGGCAAGAGCGTCACGTGCATGACGATCATGGGCCTGAACGAGCGGCGCACCACGATCACCGAGGGACAGGCGCTGTTCAAGGACCGCGACCTGCTGAAGATGTCGCAGGACGATATGCGGCGCGTCCGCGGCTCCGAGATCTCGATGATCTTCCAGGATCCGATGACGTCGCTGAATCCCGTCTACACGATCGGGGCACAGCTGCGCGAGGCGGTGCAGCTGCACGAGAACGTGAGCAAGACCGTGGCAAACCGCCGGTCGCTCGAGATGCTGAAGGCGGTTGCGATCCCGCGCGCCGAGACGCGGCTCGACGACTATCCGCACCAGTTCTCCGGCGGCATGCGCCAGCGCGTGATGATCGCCATGGCGCTGATCAACAACCCGGACCTGCTGATCGCCGACGAGCCGACCACGGCCCTGGACGTGACCACGCAGGCGCAGATCCTCAAGCTGATGAACCAGCTGCGCAGCGATTTCGACAGCGCCATCATCCTCGTTACGCATGACCTCGGCGTGGTCGCCGAGACGGCCGACGACGTCCTGGTGATGTACGCGGCGATGGCCGCCGAGGTGGGGGGGTACGAGGATCTGTTCTACCGGCCCGAGCATCCCTACACCTGGGGACTGCTCAGCTCGCTCCCGCGGCTGGCCGCCGAGGGCGCGGATCTCAAGCCGATCCCCGGCACGCCGCCGTCGCTGCTGCGCCCGCCGTCGGGGTGCCGGTTCCATCTGCGCTGCCCGTACGTCTTCGAGCCGTGCATCCCCGAGGTGCCTGAGCTGCTTCCAGTGTCCGACGACGCGCCGGATCACCGTGTGGCCTGCCATCTTGCGCACGACTTCCGCGAGCGCGAGGCCCATGACCTGCTCCACGACCTGATGGCGGAACAGCGTTGACCAACGGCGAGCCCCTGCTCCAGGTCGACGACCTGGAGAAGCACTTCCCGATCACCCGCGGCGTCATCTTCCAGAAGGAGATCGGCCGCGTGCGCGCCGTGGACGGCGTGTCGCTCTCGGTCAACAGGGGCGAGACGCTGGGCGTCGTGGGCGAGTCCGGGTGCGGGAAGTCGACGATGGCCCGCTGCATCATGCGGCTCCTGACGCCGACCGGCGGGCGGATCACGTTCGACGGCCACGACATTACGACGATCAAGGGCGACGCACTGTTCAAGGTGCGCCGCGACATGATGATGGTGTTCCAGGATCCCTACGCGTCGCTCAACCCGCGCAAGCGCGTGGGGTCGATCGTCGGCGAGGCGCTCGAGATCCACAAGATGGGCACGGACGCCGAGATCAGGCGCAAGGTGCAGGAGCTGCTGGACGTCGTCGGCCTGAACCCCGAGCACTACAACCGGTTCCCGCACGAGTTCTCGGGTGGCCAGCGGCAGCGGATCGGCGTCGCGAGGGCACTCGCCGTCCGGCCGAAGCTGATCGTCTGCGACGAGCCCGTCTCGGCACTCGACGTGTCGGTGCAGGCGCAGATCCTGAACCTGCTCAAGCGACTCCAGCGCGAGTTCGACCTCACCTATGTGTTCATCGCGCACGATCTCGACGTCGTCCGCCACATCTCCGACCGCGTCGCGGTCATGTACCTCGGCAAGATCGTCGAGCTCGGCGACGGGCAGCAGCTCTACAACCGGCCGCTCCACCCGTACTCCGGCGCACTGCTGTCGGCCGTGCCGATTCCGAACCCGAACGTGGCCCGGGCGCGGAAGCCGATCGTGCTCGAGGGCGACGTGCCGAGCCCGATCAACCCTCCGCAGGCGTGCCGCTTCCACCCGCGCTGCCCGCGGTTCCAGCAGGGGACGTGCGACGTGGAGGAGCCGCTGCTCGCGGAGCATGACCGCGGCCATCAGGTGGCCTGCCACTTCCCGCTCGAGACCTGGCCGATGTCGGACCTGCGCCTCGAGCGGGGAAGCGTCGCCACCCCGTAGGGTGGGGCGGCCGCGGTGCTGCTCGCCGGACTTCGCCGGTTCGCCGTGATCCTGCTGGTGCTGGCGGGGCTGGGCGTCCTGGCCGGGCTGCTTGGCGGACTGCTGCTGCACACGGGGGCGCGGCGGTCGGTCTCGGTGGCGCTCTACGGCCTGGGCGGCTTCCTGCTGCTCTCGGGGTTCTTCCATGGCATCAGGCCGCCGCTTCGGATCGACGAGGAGCAGGGCGTGCCGGGCATGTTCGGCATCCTGCTCACGCATGGGAAGCTGCGCACAGCGTCGCTGGACGAACGGCAGGAGGCGCTGTCATCGTCCGCGCTGTTCGTCGTGCTCGGGCTGATCCTGATCGTCCTCGGCGGCACGTTCGACCCGGTGCACGGGCTGTTCTGACGACGCGGGCCGCCGAGGAGCGCGCGATCCCCGCTGTCAATACCGCAGATCGGTGACCCAATTATTGGAGCCCGACTCCCGTCGTGTGGCCGTAACGGATCGCCACACATTCGTGACGACTCGGCGGCCTGGTTGACCCGTCGCCGGCACCACCCCAATTGTTGGAGACCAACCCCTGCCGGTGGGGTGAGCGGTGGTCGTGGCGATCCTGTGACGGATTGGCACGGCGTCGTGACGCGGCGGGCCGGCCTTCCCGCGGCCCCGGCGGCACAGGCGTGACGCAGCCGCCGTACGGATCATCAACCGCGCCGGTACCATGCGGCCATGGCATTCATCAACGCCGCATCCTCAGCCGCCTGACACATCGACCACGCCGCCCGGGTGGCGGCCGCGCTCGAGCAGCACCGGATTCGCCGGGAGCTGGCCCCACGGCCGTCGCGGCCGGCTCGACTGCTGGCCCGCCTTGGAATGCTCCAGCGCCGAAGGTGTGGTGCCGATGAGGGGGGCGGGCACGCGCCAACCTTCCGGCCAGGCGCCTCGTCTACGGTAGAGAACGATGACCACCGGCCACGGCATCCGATTCCACTCGCTCGACCCGCGCTGCCGGGAGACCCGGGAGGCGATCTCGGCTGAGCTCGACGGCGAGGCCGCCGAGCTCGAGACCGCGGCCGCGCGCCGCCACCGGCAGGAATGCGCCGACTGCGACCACTTCGCCCGCGCGATCACCGAGACCACGTCCGCCGTGCGCACCGCCCCGCTGCTCGTTCCCGCAGGCCGCCCGGCTCGCTGGACGCGACGTGCCGGCCGGCGTTTGACCGCGGCGGCCGGGCTGGCCGCAGCGCTGGTCGCATCCGCAGCGCTCGGTGCCGGAGTCGCGTCGCATGTCGGCAGCGGCGAGCACCGGCAGGCGCCGCGTGTCGTCTATGTTGCGAACGGAGAGCCTGACCGCGCGCTGGTCGCGCGCGAGCAGATGCTGATCCGCCGGACGTTCGGCCAGCAGGCGACGCAGCGCCGCCACCAGCGGCTCGGGTAGCCTCGCCCACGACGGGCCGCTCGCCGGCATGTCACGAAGTGGCGCCTCGGACACCCTCCCCGGTTGCTAGAATCCCTGTCCACGCGCCAAAAACCGCCGCTCACCCGCTCGAGCAAGGGAGTTACATGTCAGCTGCCAACGGCCACAACGTCGGGAAGATCGTCGAGATCAAGGGCGTCGTCATCGACGCAGCCTTCGAGGGCGGCCTGCCCGCCATCTTCAACGCCCTGGAGATCAGCGTTCCCGCGGCGGACGGCAACGGCGGCTCGACCACCCTCGTGGCGGAGGTGCAGCAGCATCTCGGCGACGACCGCGTCCGTGCCATCGCGATGGACGCCACCGACGGGCTGGCGCGCGGCCTGGACGTCGTCGACACGGGCAGCCAGATCACCGTGCCGGTCGGCGAGGCGACGCTCGGCCGCATCTTCAACGTGCTCGGTGAGACGGTCGACCATGGGGAGGCCCTCGCCGCGGGAGAGCGCTGGCAGATCCACCGCGAGCCGCCCCAGTTCGAGGACCTGTCGCCGACCGTCGAGATCTTCGAGACCGGCATCAAGGTGATCGACCTGCTCGCCCCCTACGTCAAGGGCGGCAAGATCGGCCTGTTCGGCGGCGCCGGCGTCGGCAAGACGGTGCTGATCCAGGAGCTGATCAACAACATCGCGCAGGAGCACGGCGGCCTCTCCGTGTTCGCGGGGGTGGGCGAGCGGACGCGCGAGGGCAATGACCTGTGGCTGGAGATGACCGAGTCCGGCGTCATCGACAAGACCGCGCTGGTGTACGGCCAGATGAACGAGCCGCCGGGCGCGCGCCTGCGCGTCGGGCTGAGCGCGCTGACGATGGCCGAGTACTTCCGCGACGTCCAGAACCAGGACGTGCTGCTCTTCATCGACAACATCTTCCGGTTCGTCCAGGCCGGCTCCGAGGTCTCGGCCCTGCTCGGGCGCATGCCGAGCGCCGTGGGCTACCAGCCCACGCTGGCCACCGAGATGGGCGAGCTGCAGGAGCGCATCACGTCGACCACGAAGGGCTCGATCACCTCCGTGCAGGCGATCTACGTCCCCGCCGACGACCTCACCGACCCGGCTCCGGCCGCCTCGTTCGCCCACCTCGACGCGACCACCGTGCTCTCGCGGTCGATCTCGGAGAAGGGCATCTATCCGGCCGTCGACCCGCTCGACTCGACGTCGCGGATCCTCCAGCCGGGCAGCGTGTCCGAGCAGCACTACCGCGTCGCCACGCAGGTGCAGCAGGTGCTGCAGCGCTACAAGGAGCTGCAGGACATCATCGCCATCCTGGGCATGGACGAGCTGTCCGACGAGGACAAGGTGATCGTGCAGCGGGCGCGCAAGATCGAGCGGTTCCTCTCGCAGCCCTTCCACGTCGCCGAGCAGTTCACCGGCACCCCCGGCAAGTACGTGCGGCTGGACGACACGATCCGGTCGTTCCAGGAGGTGCTCGACGGCAAGCACGACGACCTGCCCGAGCAGGCGTTCTACCTGGTCGGCAGCATCGAGGACGTGCTCGCGCGCGCGGATGAGCTGAAGGCGCCGGCCTGATGGCCGACCACGACGCCCAGCGCGTCGAGGTGATCACGCCGGACGGGCCCGCGTACGAGGGGGAGGCCGAGATCGTCGTCGTCCCCGGCAGCGCCGGGCAGCTCGGCATCATGGCCCACCACGCGCCGCTCGTATCGAGCCTCAAGCCGGGCGAGCTGCACGTCACGGACATGGAGGGGCATCGCCACCAGTTCGCGACCGACGGCGGCTTCGTCGAGGTGCGCCGCAACGAGACGCTCGTCCTCGTCGGTGAGGCGGTGCCGGCCGAGCGGGTCGACGGGGCCGAGGCGCGTGCGCGGCTCGAGCGGGCGCAGGCGGATCTCGACCGCGCCCGGGAGGGCGACGGCGACATCTATCGCGCCGAGCGCGAGGCGGCGTTCGCCGAGGTGCTCGTCCGCATCTCGTCCTAGGGACGATGCCCGGCGAGCCGGCCGTCCCCCCGCGGTTCTGCACGAGGTGCGGAAGCGAGCGGCCGGCGGGCGCGCGGTTCTGCGCGCGCTGCGGCGCGCCGTTCGATGCGGCTGCCGGGGCGGCGGCGGCCCCCGAGGCTCGCACCGCGCCACCGGTGCCCCCGGTCGTGGACGACCTCCCGGCGCGCCCATACCCCATCGCCGTGGCGCTCCCGTACGAGCCGGAGCCGTCGCGGCCGCACACCGCGGCGCGGTGGGTGCTCGCGCTGCCGACGATCCTCCTGTGGCTGGCGCTGCTGGCCGCCTGCGTGGTGACCGGGCCGCTTGGCTGGCTGGCGGCGCTCGTCACCGGCCGGCTCCCCGATCCGCTGCGGCGATTCCACACCGCCGTGCTCGTCTACGTCACCCGGGCCGGCGCGTACGTCGCCATGGCCACGGACGTTGCGCCGCCGATGCCCTGGCGCAACGGTGAGCGGCATCCCGTGCAGGTGCGCGTGGATCCCCCGGCGGGGCTGCCGCGTCTGTGGATGCTGCTGATCGCACCGCTGTCGCTGCCGGCCGTGATCACGGCATTCCTGTTCGGGATCGTCACGTGGATGCTGTCCATCGGCGCGTGGGTCACGGTGGTCGGTACCGGCCGCCTGCCGCGGACGATCCACGACATGCAGGCGCTGGCCATCGGCTTTCAGTGCCGGGCGCTCGCGTTCGTGCCGCTGCTGCTCACGGCGGACTACCCCTGGTACGAGCGCGGGCCGCTCCTGCTGCCGTCGCGCCGGAGCTGAGGAAGGGCGTCCGAAGCGGGCCTCCCCCCGACGGAGGGCCCGCTTCGGGCGATCCTCATGCACATGACGACCCGGCCCGGCCGAATCTTCCGGTCACACCTCGATGGCGAGCCGGCGAGCGACCTCACGGCTGCGCTCCTTCTCGAGCGGCTGCTCCGGCGAGCCGCCGTCGAAGCGCCGGGGATCGTGCAGGTCGGCGAGAGGGTGCGCTCCTGTCGCGATCAGGTCCGCGATCAGCCTGCCGCACAGGTGCCCGAGCACGTTGCCGACGCCGCTGTAGCCGCCGGCGACGTACAGGCCGTCGTCGCCGGGCAGCTCGCCGGCCAGCGGCAGCAGATCCGCCGAGAATCCCATGATGCCCGCCCAGCGGTGCGTCACCGGCGCATCGCGCAGGCCGAGCTGGCCGGTGAGGAACCGGTCGAGCTCGGCCTGCACGGGGGCGGTGGTCCGCTCGTCGTCGGTGTACTCGTCCTCGAGGTGCTCGAGCCGGCCGCCGCCCACCACCACACGCCCGTCGGGCGTCGGCCGGTAGTACATGAAGCCGTGCTGGGAGTGGGTCGGCATTGCGAGCGGTTGCACCGGCAGCGGCGCCGTCGCGGCAACCTGGCCCCGCACGGGGTAGACGAGTCCCTCCAGCTGGGGCAGCAGCCGCGGGATCAGTCCGTCGCAGGCGACCACGACTGCGCCGGCCGCGACGCACCCCGCAGCGGTTCCCACATGCCAGCCGTCGCCGTGGCGGTCGATCGACGTGACCGGCGAGCGCTCGAACATCCGCGCCCCGCGGTCGACCGCACCGGCCGCGAGGGTGCGCACCCAGGCGGCCGGCAGCAGCGAGGCGTCGTCGGGGACGTGCAGGGCCGCCGTATGGGCCGCGCGCATCGGCTCGGGGATCAGCTCGGGCGCTGCAGTGCAGCGGATGCCGGCCGCCCGCAGCGCGGACGCGGTGGCCGCCATCTCGGCCGCCTCGTCGCCGGTACCGACCCAGAGGCTGCCGGTTCGGCTGACGGCCTGGGGGATGCCGAGCTCCACCGCGAGGCCGACCATGCGGTCGAGCTCATCCCGGATCGCCCCGAGCAGCTCGGCCGCCCGCCGCTCGCCGACCCGGCGCGCGAGCTCGACCGGCTCCAGCGAGGCCTCGGCGACGGCGAAGCCGGCGTTGCGCCCACTGGCCGACGCGGCGGCACTGCGGCCGTCGAGGAGCACCGTGCCGAGGCCGTGCTCGAGCAGCCGCCAGGCGCACGCGGTTCCGGTGACGCCCGCTCCGACGATGCAGACGTCGGCGGTGGCCGTTTCGTCGAGCGTCGGACACGCCCGTCCCGTGTGCTGCTCCTGCCAGAGGGATGGGGTGCCCAACGCGAGCGGGAGCCTACAATCAGCGGCCGTGCCCGGTGCCGACGAACTCGCGCTCGCAGAGCGGCTGATCTCGTACGACAGCTCCCAGCCTGAGGGAGTGATGGCCGCCATGGGATTCCTCAAGGGATGGCTCGAGGGACAGGGCATCGACCACCGCACCTACGAGGTGAACGGGCTGCCGTCGATCGTGGCGGCCGTTGGCGAGGGCCCGACGACGCTGGTGTGGAACGCGCACGTGGACGTGGTTCCGGCCCGCCGCGAGCAGTTCTCGCCGTGGCAGGTCGACGGCCGGCTCTACGGTCGCGGCGCATACGACATGAAGGGCGCGCTCGCCGGGATGCTGGCGGCGCTGGCCGACCTCTCCCTCGCCCGCGACACCATCGCGGGCGTCAAGGTGAAGCTGCTGATCGTGCCGGACGAGGAGTCCGAGGAGGACTCGTCGCAGCAGAAGTCCTCGGAGTTCCTCGCGGCGGAGGGGCACACCGGGCAGTTCGTGGTCTGCGGCGAGCCGACGAACCTCGAGATCGGCGTGCAGGCGAAGGGCGTGCTGGTCGTGCGCGTCGACGTGGCCGGCAGGGCGGCGCACGGCTCCACGCCCTGGCTCGGGGACAACGCCGTGCTGAAGGCGATCGACGTGTACAACCGCATCCTCGCGCTGCCCTTCGCCTCGGGCAGGTCCGACCTCTACGACCGGCCGTCCATCAACATCGGCCGCATCCGCGGCGGCGAGGTGGTCAACATCGTGCCGGACCACTGCCGGATGGACGTCGACATCCGCTACCTGCCGAACCAGGATCCCGCCGAGGTGCTGCGCCAGCTGCGCTCGCTGGGCGCCGACGTGACGCCGATCTACGAGCTGCCGCCGGCGACGCTCGACCCGGGCGAGGCGCATGTGCAGATGCTGCGTGAGTCGGTGCGGTCGCTCGAGGGCGGCGAGGCCCCCGCCGTCGGGCGCGACGGCGCCTCCGATGCGGTGTTCTTCCTCCGGCGGGGGATTCCCGCGATCGAGTTCGGCCCTGCCGGCGCGGGCCACCACGGGCCGGACGAGTTCGTCGACATCGCGTCGCTCCGGCGGTACCGGCGGATCCTCGTGGAGTTCGCCCGGCGGCTCTCACGAGGCGCCAATCCGGCGTAGGAACCGGCGGCCGATCGCCGAAAGGCGGGTTTATACTGCCCCCTGCCCGCGACCAGCGGGCGCTGTTCGTCAGGACCGCTTTGGCCACAGAGACTCCGTCACAACCAGCCTCAACCAGCAGCGGCTCCAACGGCGGGCCCCCTCGGCGCCCTCCCATCACGGTCTACGACACGCGGAACGCGAAGCGCCGCCGCCCGCGCTGGGCCCGCGTCATGCTCTGGACAGCCGGCTCGCTGCTGGCGGTCGTGCTCGTGATCGCCGCGGTGGTCGGCTGGTGGGTGCACGGCCTGGTCGACCGGGTCGGGCACATCAGCGACGCGGTGCGCGGCGCTCAGTCGTCGCTGCAGACCCTGCCGACCTCCGACCAACCCGTGACGGCGCTCGTGATCGGGTCGGATTTCCGCGCGAGCGACGGTGCGGCGGCCAAGAACGACTCCCGCTCGGACACGCTGATGCTGGTGCGGCTCGACGCGCAGACGAAGTACATCTCGCTGCTGTCGCTCCCGCGTGACCTGCACGTGACGATCCCCGCGCACAACGGGGTGCCCGCCACGACCGACAAGATCAACGCCGCCTACTCCGACGGCGGCTACAAGCTCGCCCTCAAGACGGTCGAGCTCGCGACCGGCGTCAAGCCGAACTACCTGGTGACGGTCGACTTCAAGGGCTTCAGGGAGCTGGTCAACGAGTTCCACGGCGTGTACGTCCCCGTCGACGAGCGCTACTACCACGTCAACCAGCCCGGCTACGAGCAGTACTCGCAGATCAACATCCTGCCCGGCTACCAGCTGCTGAACGGCCCGGACAGCCTTGCGTTCTCACGGTACCGGCACACGGACTCGGACTTCTATCGCAACGCCCGCCAGCAGATCTTCCTGCACGCCTTCTCGCAGCGCGCCTCCGCGAAGCTGCATGGCATCGGTCTCGACCAGCTTTCCACGTTCAGGGACGTCGCCAACACCGTGGCCGACAGCGTCCAGGTGACAGGCCCGAACGGCCCGCCCGGGGTTCAGACGATGATCCGGCTGGCGACGACCGCCTACGAGATCCGAAACCGCGTCGTCACGTCGCGCCTGAACGCGATCGTCGCGGGGGATGCCACCGACTCCTATGTCCTGCCGGCGACAGCGGCGGCGATGCGGCAGGCGGTGTTCCTGTTCAAGCATCCGGAGAGCACGGGCTCGCCCTCCAAGCAGCTGCCGTCGTCGGGCGGCGGCCCCCAGCAGCCGAAGTTCACGCCCAAGGTGACGCCCGCGAACGTGCCGATGGCGGTGGTCAACGGCAGCGGCGTGACCGGTGCGGCGGCCGGCGGAGGCAGGCTGCTGCAGGCGTGGGGGTACCCCGTGACCGTGTCGCCGCGGCCGGCGCCGACGTTCGACTTCAACCAGAGCGCGGTCTACTACCGCAAGGCCGACAAGCAGGCGGCGCAGGACGTCGCGGAGATCCTGGGGAACGCCCAGGCGCTCCCGATCACGAGCGTGTACACGAGCTACGCGAGCCGGGGGCTGGTCGTGGTGCTGGGCAAGCACTTCGACGGGCAGCTGGCGCACGCGGCCCCGCACTCGGGCACGCCCGGCGGCCTCCCCTCCGACATGACGCGTGACCCGGCCGCGCTGCGCGGGTACTTCCAGCAGGCGAACAGGCCGGCGAGCTTCCGCGTGCTGTATCCGACGGCGACGCAGAACCGGTCGGTGTTCCAGACCGCGTGGAACCCGAGCCAGCCTGTCCGCGTCTACACGCTCAAGGACGCCGGTGGGCACAACAACTCGCTCTACGCCTACTGGCAGTACGACGGGATCGCGGGCAGCTACTGGGGCATCGAGGAGACGCGGTTCACGGACGCGCCGATCCTGCAGAGCCCCGACCAGCGGCGGCACCTGGACGGGCGCACGTACCAGTTCTACTTCAACGGCGACCACATCCACATGGTCGCGTTCATCCAGAACGGCGTGGCGTACTGGGTGCAGAACACGCTGCGTGACGACATGTCGAACGCCGACATGATCGCCATCGCGCGGTCGCTGAAGCCGCTCCGTTGACGGCTGTGGCAGACAGCGCGGTCGGCGTGATCGGCGTCGGCTACGTGGGCCTGGTCACGGCCACCTGCTTCGCCGATCTCGGCCACACCGTCGTCTGCCGCGACATCAACCCGCAGCGCGTCGCGGACCTGCGGGCGGGGAGGGTGCCGATCTACGAGCCCGGGGTCGACCGCCTGCTCGACCGCAATCGCGACCGGCTGACGTTCACCGAGGACATGGCGGAGCTGTTCGAGCGGTGCCGTACCGTCTTCGTGTGCGTCGACACGCCGCCGATGCACTCGGGAGACGCCGACCTGTCGCGGGTGAGCCGGGTGATCGACGAGCTTCCGGCCGGCGGCGACCGGTTCGTGCTGGTCATGAAGAGCACCGTGCCGGTCGGCACCGCCGACAAGGTTCGCGCAGAGCTGGACGCGCGCGGTCTCGGCCACATCGGCTACGTCTCGAATCCCGAGTTCCTTCGCGAGGGCCGGGCGATCGGCGACTTCATGGAGCCCGACCGGATCGTGATCGGCGCCTTCGCCGACGCCGACGCCGACGCCGTCGAAGCGCTGTACGCGGACCTCGACGCCGCCATCGTGCGCACGGACCCTGCCAGCGCCGAGATGATCAAGTACGCGTCCAACGCCTTCCTCGCGACGAAGATCTCGTTCATCAACGAGATCGCGAACGTGTGCGAGGAGGTCGGGGCCGACGTCTCGGTGGTCGCGCACGCCATGGGGCTGGACGAGCGCATCGGCGCGCACTTCCTGCGCCCGGGGATCGGGTACGGTGGCAGCTGTCTGGCCGGCGCCGAGCTGGTCACCGTGCGGCATCCCGGCGCGGTCGAGGACGTCTCGCTCGCCGACCTGCACCGCCGTCTGGGCGGTGGCGCGTTGATCCACCCGACGGACCTCGAGGTGCTGTCGTGGCGTGTCGGCGAGGAAGCGCCCGAGTTCCTTCCCGTCGCAGCGATGACCGCGCGGACGTACGAGGGCGATGCCGTGCGAGTCCACCTGGCAGACGGCGCGGCGGTCACGGCGACCGCCGACCACCCGTTCGTCGTGCTCGACGGCCGGCCGGTGGTGGTCGCGGCCGAGGAGCTGGCCGCAGGACGGCTGCTGCCGCGGGTCGTCACGGCCGGCATGCCGCCGATCAACCCGCTCCCCGGGATCACCGGCGGCCGTGTGGTCGCGCCCGAGCCGCTCGTGCAGCGCGTGACCTGGGTGCCTGCGATGAAGGTCGACCGCCGCGCGTTTGCCGGAATGGTGTACTCGCTCGAGGTGCCCGACTCGGGGACGTTCGTGACGACCGGCGGCACCGTGGTGCACAACTGCTTCCCCAAGGACGTCCAGGCGCTCAAGCAGCTGGCCGGGAACTCCGGATACCACTTCCAGCTGTTGACCTCGGTGATCGAGGTCAACGAGCTGCAGAAGCGGCGGCTCGTGGGCAAGCTCGAGCGGCACCTCGGCCCGCTGCGCGGCCGGCGCATCGCGATGCTCGGCCTCGCGTTCAAGGCGAACACCGACGACATGCGGGAGGCATCGAGCCTCGTGCTCTCGGCGCGGCTGCTCGCCGAGGGCGCGCGGGTGATCGCGTATGACCCGGTGGCCATGCAGGCGGCCGGAGACCTGCTGGGCGAGAACGTCGAGCTGGCGGACTCGATGATCGCGGCGGTGAAGGGCGCCGACGCCGCGGTGATCGTGACGGAGTGGGGCGAGTTCCGGTCGCTCGCCTCGCCGGCGGTGCGCGAGGCGATGGCGACGCCGCTGATCGTGGACGGGCGCAACCTGCTCGATCCCGACCAGGCGCGTGCCGCCGGGTTCCTCTACGAGTCCGTCGGGCGGCCGAGCGTGGAGCCCCTGGGGTGATCGCGGTGCTGCTCGTCGGCGGGGCGGGCACGCGCCTGCGCCCGCTCACCGAGTGGCTGCCCAAGCCGATGCTGCCGATCGCGAACCGGCCGTTTCTCGAGCACCAGATCGAGCATCTCCGAGAGCACGGCATCGAGGACGTGGTCCTGTCGTGCGGGTACCTGCCCGACCCCATCCGCGATCACTTCGGCGACCGCCTGCGGTACGCGATCGAGCCTGAGCCCCTGGGCACCGGCGGTGCCATCCGGTTCTCGGCGGAGGGCATCGGTGAGACGTTCCTGGTCTGCAATGGCGACGTGCTGACCGACCTGGACGTGGGCGCGCTGATCGCACAGCACCGGGCGCGGGGCGCAGCGGCGACGATCGCGCTGCACCGCGTCGCCGATCCCAGCGCGTACGGCCTGGTTCGAACCGAGGGGGACGGGCGGGTGACCGCGTTCGTCGAGAAGCCGGCGCCGGGCGAGGCCGACACCGACACGATCAACGCCGGCACCTACGTGTTCGAGCCGGCGGTGCTCGACCTGATCGAGCCGGGCCGCGCGGTGTCGGTCGAGCGCGAGGTGTTCCCGCGCCTGATCGGGCGCGGTCTGTACGCGCGGGCGGACGTCGGGCGGTGGCGCGACATCGGCACGCCGGAGAGCTACCTGGCCGCGAACCTCGAGCGGATGCCCGAGGGGGGGCTGATCGATCCGGCCGCTTCCGTCGATCCGGCGGCGAACGTGGCAGAATCGGTGGTGGGGGCGGCGGCGCGCATCGGCGCCGGCGCGCGGATCCACCGGTCGGTGGTGCTGCCCGGCGCGCGCGTCCCGGATGGTGCGGAGTTCGAGCACGCGGTGGTCGGCCGGGACGGGAGGGCGGTGTGGTAGACGGCGAGGGGATGCTGGAGGCGATCGACGGCATGGCCGACCATCTGGTGGTCGGCGAGCAGATCGGCCTCGAGGCGGGCGCGCGCGTCCCGCAGCCGACCGCGGTGGTGATCGCGGGCATGGGCGGCTCGGCCATGAGCGGCGAGCTGCTGCGGGCGCTGGTGGTGGGCGACGCCCCGGTGCCGGTCACCCGCGTGCGCGGCTTCGCGATCCCCAAGTGGGCCGGCCGGGGCACCCTCGTGGTGTGCTCGAGCTACTCCGGTGACACGGTCGAGACGCTCGCGTGCGCCGAGCAGGCGTGGCGCCAGGGCGCCACCCTCTTGTGCGTCGGGATGGGCGGGGAACTGGGCGAGCGCGCGGCGGCGTGGGGCGTCCCGTTCGCACAGGTTCCGGGCGGGCTGTATCCGCGGGCCGCGCTCGGGTACCTGTTCGGCGCGATGGCGGGCGCGTTCGAGGCGTGCGGCCTGGCGCGCCGCGGCGTCGCACGCGAGTGCGCGGCGGGGGTGGCTGCCGTCGACCGTGAGGCCGCGGCCGATCTGGGCCGGCGCCTGGTCGGCACGGTGCCGCTGATCTACGGCGCGGGGCCGCTGGCGGCGGTGGCGTACCGGTGGAAGACCCAGCTCAACGAGAACGCCAAGATGCACGCGTTCAGCCACGCCTTCCCCGAGCTCGACCACAACGAGATCGAGGGCTGGGACGGCGCGCGCGACGGGCGGTTCTCCGCGGTGCTGCTGCGCGACAGCAGCGAGGGGGCGGCCGTCGCGCGGCTGATCGACGTCACCGGCGACCTGATCGAGCCGGACGCGGAGCTGGTCGAGCACGTCCACGGACGCGGCGAGACGACCGCGGCGCGGGCGTTCTCGATGGTGGCCCAGGGCGATTGGGTGAGCTACCACGCCGCCGTGGAGCGGGGGGTCGACCCGTCGCCCGTGACGCGGATCCTGGCGCTGAAGCAGCGCCTCGACGGCTGACCGCGAGCCGTGACGGTCCGCCGCCCGGCACGATCGTCGCGGCTTCGTGCGCAACGCGGGCGGCCACCGTTCCGTGACGCCCGCGCGCTGCGCGGGAGCCGGATCGGCATCGGCTAGAGTCTCCGGCGCGATGAGCACCACGACGCCCAGCGACGTCCGCGACCTCGCGCTCGCCCCGGAGGGCGTCCGCCGCATCGAGTGGGCCGACCGCCAGATGCCCGTGCTGTCGCTGATCCGCGACCGGTTCGCCGCCGAGCGGCCGCTGGACGGCCTGCGCGTCTCGGCCTGCCTGCACGTGACCAGCGAGACGGCGAACCTGATGCGGACACTGAAGGTGGGCGGCGCGGACGTGGTGCTCTGCGCCTCGAACCCGCTCTCGACCCAGGACGACGTGGCGGCCGGCCTGGTCGCCGAGTACGGCATCTCGGTGTTTGCGCGCAACGGCGAGGACAACGACACCTACTACTCGCACATCGAGGCGGCCGTCGACCACCACCCGCATCTGACGATGGACGACGGCGCCGACGTGATCGGCGTCCTGCACGCCAAGCGGCCCGAGCAGCTCTCCGAGGTCCTCGCCGGCACGGAGGAGACCACGACCGGCGTCATCCGCCTGAAGGCGATGGAGGCGGACGGCACGCTCGGCTTTCCGATCGTCGCCGTCAACGAGGCGAACACCAAGCACCTGTTCGACAACCGCTACGGCGTCGGCCAGTCCACGCTCGACGGCATCATCCGCGCGACCAACGTTCTGCTCGCCGGCCGCACCTTCGTCGTCGGCGGATACGGCTGGAGCGGCCGCGGCCTCGCCGAGCGCGCTCGCGGCATGGGCTCCCACGTGGTCGTGGTCGAGGTCGACCCGCTCCGCGCCCTGCAGGCGGTGATGGATGGCTTCCGTGTCCTGACGATGGCGGAGGCGGCCCGCATCGGGGACATCTTCTGCACCGCCACGGGCGACAAGAACGTGATCCGGCGCGAGCACTTCGCGGTGATGAAGGACGGCGCCATCCTGTCCAACACCGGCCACTTCAACGTCGAGATCGAGATCCCGGCGCTGCAGGACATGGCGTCGGACGTGTCGATCGTGCGCCCGTTCGTGGAGCAGTACGAGATGGGCGACGGCCGCCGGCTGTTCCTCCTGGCCGAGGGGCGGCTGGTCAACCTGGCCGCCGCCGAGGGCCATCCCGCCTCGGTGATGGACATGAGCTTTGCGAACCAGGCGCTGTCCGCGGAGTTCGTCGCAAGGAACCACGCCGACCTCGAACCGAAGGTCTACGGCGTGCCGAAGGAGATCGACGACGAGGTTGCGCGGCTCAAGCTGGAGAGCATGGGCGTCGAGATCGACACGCTCACCCCGGAGCAGGAGAAGTACCTCGCCTCCTGGGACGAAGGCACCTAACAGCCCGGTCTCGGCGCAGCCCGCTGCCGACGGTGGCTCGCGGCTGGCGCCCGACGCGATCGCGCGCCTCGAGGGCGGTGAGCTCGTGCTGCTCGACCAGACGCAGCTTCCGTCCCGCCGGGTCGAGCGGCGCTATGCGGACTGGCGCGACGTGGTCGAGGCCATCCGCGCGATGGTCGTTCGCGGCGCGCCGGCGATCGGTGTCGCCGCCGCCTACAGCGCGGCCGTCGCGGCGCGCAGAGGGCGGACGGAGTTCGACGAGGCGCTCGACGGGCTTGCGGCCGCGCGCCCCACGGCCGTGAACCTCGCCTGGGCGCTCGCCCGCATGCGGGACGCCGCCGCGGGCGTGCCCGACGAGCAGCTCGCGACCGTGGCCGAGGATGCCGCCCGCCGGCTGCACGCGGACGAGGTGGAGCGCTGCCGAGCGATCGGCGAGCACGGCGCAGGGCTGATCCCGCGGGCGGCCCGCGTGCTGACCCACTGCAACGCCGGCGCTCTCGCGACCGGGGGCTATGGCACGGCGCTCGGCGTGATCCGCAGCGCCCACCGTCGCGATCCCGGCGTCAGCGTCTGGGTCGACGAGACCCGCCCGCTGCTCCAGGGCGCCCGCCTGACCGCCTGGGAGCTCGCGCAGGACGGCATCCCCGCGACCCTCCTGACCGACTCGATGGCCGGGTGGCTGATGGCGCAGGGACAGGTCGACGCGGTCGTCGTCGGAGCCGACCGGATCGCGGCGAATGGCGACGCCGCCAACAAGATCGGCACCTATACGCTCGCCGTCCTGGCCCGGGCGCACGGCGTGCCGTTCGTCGTCGCCGCGCCCACATCGACGATCGACCCGGCCGCCGCGACGGGCGCCGACATCCCGATCGAGCAGCGCGACCCGGCCGAGGTGATCGGCGAGGCCGGAGCGGGTATCGGTGCGTACAACCCCGCGTTCGACGTGACGCCCGCCGATCACATCACGGCGATCGTCACCGAGCAGGGCGTACACCGCCCGCCCTTCCGGTTTGGCTGAGACGACTCTCGACGACGACCTCGCACGGCTCGACCCCGCCCTCCGTGACCGGCTGCGGTCGCAGGGCGTGGACGAGGCTCGGCTGAAGAGCTGGGCCGAGCGGCTGCTCGACGCGGGGCCGGCCGCGAACCACGTCACGGGCACCGTCACCGGGCCCGAGCCGGGCGACATCGGCCGGCTGCCGGCGACAGGATCCGACGAGCATGCCCGCCTCGAGCGGCTCGGGCTCGACGCGCTCGCACGCGGCGAGCTGGCGATGGTCGTGCTGGCGGGCGGAATGGCGACGCGGATGGGCGGCGTCGTCAAGGCGCTGGTCGAGGCGCTCCCGGGCGTCACGTTCCTCGACGCCCGTCTCGCCGAGCGTGAGCACTGGCAGACGCTCTCGGGGGCACCGCTTCCCATGTGGCTGATGACCAGCGATGCCACGGACGAGCCGATCCGCGAGGCGCTGGGAGACCGGCTGGACGGCGAGCTGCTCGCCACCTTCCGGCAGGGTGCCTCGCTGCGGCTCACCCCCGAGGGAGGCCTGTTGATCGGGGACGACGGCGTGCCCAGCGTGCACGCGACGGGGCACGGCGACCTTCCCGACGCGCTCCGCGCGAGCGGCCTGCTCGACCGGTTCATCGAGCGCGGCGGCCGCCACCTCTGGATCATGAACCTCGACAACCTCGGCGCCGCCGTCGATCCCGTGCTGCTCGGCTGGCACATCGACCACGGGGCGCCGCTCACGGGCGAGGTGGTCGAGAAGGCGGGCGATGTCGGCGGCATCCCGGCGCGGCTCGACGGACGCCCCGTGGTGCTCGAGGGGTTCCGGCTGCCGGACGGGTTCGACGAGGACGCCGTTCCGTACTTCAACACGAACACGTTCATCGTCGATGCGGCGGCGCTGCCCGCGCTCGACGCCCCATGGTCGTGGTTCCGGGTCGAGAAGACGGTCGACGGCAGGCCGGCGATCCAGTTCGAGCGGCTGGTCGGCGAGCTGACGTCGTTGCTGGACAGCCGGTTCGTGCTCGTGCCCCGCGAGGGGGCCGCCTCCCGGTTCCTGCCGGCGAAGAGCTGGGACGAGCTCGAGCGCAGCCGCGGCCAGATCGCCGCGCGGCTGGAGCCGTTTCTGGCACAGGACCGCGGCGGGCCGTGACCCGCCCGCGCGCCGCCCGCCCGTAGGGTCGGCCGGTGCGCCCGCTCCTCGACCTCCTGACGCCCCCGCGATGCGCGATCTGCCGTGACTCCGGCCCGTTGCTGTGCCTCGGGTGCCTCGCGTCGCTCCCGCTCCTGGACGGCCCCGTCTGCGCCCGCTGCGGCGCGCCGGCAACGCGTCCGGTCGACGACTGCGCGGCCTGCCGCGGACGCCGGCTGGGCTTCGAGTCGGCGGCCGCAGCCGTGCACTACGACGGGCCGGGCCGGGCGCTCGTGCACGCCCTGAAGGACGGCGGCCTGCGCGCGCTGGCCGAGCCGGCCGCGGGGCTGATCGCCCTCGTGATTCCGCCTCCGCATGCCGACGTCGTCACGTGGGTGCCGGCGGACCCGGTGCGCCAGGCGCTGCGCGGATACCACCCGCCGCAGCTCGTGGCCGAGCAGCTCGCGGGGCGGTGGGCCATCCCCGCGCGTCCGCTGCTTTGCGGCCCGCTGTGGCGCCGCCCACAGCGTGGGCTGACCAGGCGGCGGCGCAGGTCGAATGTCCGCACGGCCTTCACCGGCAGCCCCGGGAGGCACGGCACGGTGCTCCTGGTCGACGACGTGCACACCACCGGCGCGACGCTCTCGGCGGCCTCCCGGGCGCTGCGGCGGGCGGGCGCCGAGCGCGTCGTCGCCGTCACCCTCGCCCGCGCCGACGATGTGTAGACCGGGTGGGTCCACGGCGGCCCCGTGGCGGGTAGGCTGTCTCCCAGACCACGAGCGGGAGGAGCCACGCCATGCGGCTGCAGGTCAAAGGCCGGCACATCGATGTCACGGACTCCCTGTTTCAGTACGCCGAGCGCAAGCTCGGGAAGATGGCCCGCCATCTGTCCGACGAGAGCCGGTGCGAGCTCGAGCTGATCGTCGAGCACAACCCGAGCATCAGCGAGAACCAGGTGGCCGAGGCGACCGTGTGGACGAAAGGCCCCGTGATGCGGGCGCGGGAGTCGTCCACGGACATGTACGCCTCGATCGACCTGGTCGCGGAGAAGCTGGAGCGGCAGGTGAAGCGCTACCGCGAGAAGCGGACGCGCCGTCAGGCCGAGCACATCGCGCAGCACCACAACCACAGCCCTGGCGAGCCGACGCCGGTCGCCACGCTGCCCGAGGAGGACGAAGCGATGATCGTCAAGACGAAGCAGTTCAACATGAAGCCGATGAGCGAGGAGGAGGCGCTCCTCCAGCTGGAGCTGATCGGCCACGACTTCTTCGTCTTCGTCAACGCGGATTCGGACGAGGTGAACGTGATCTACAAGCGGCGGGACGGCAACTACGGGCTGATCGAGCCGACGCGGCAGTAGGGGTGGACAGCGGGCCAGGCCTGCGGCCGGCCCTGCTCGAGGCGTTACGGGGACGTCAATGCCCGGTTGGTACCATCCACCGAGCATGAGCGTCTTCCAGAAGATCCTGCGCGCGGGCGAGGGCCGCACCCTCAAGCGCATGGAGCAGCGCGTCCGCGAGATCAACGACCTCGAGCCCGAGTTCGAGGCGCTCAGCGACGAGCAGCTGGCAGCAAAGACGATCGAGTTCCGCGAGCGTTTCGACGCCGGCGAGGATCTCGACGACCTGCTCCCCGAGGCGTTCGCCGCCGTCCGTGAGGCGGCCAGGCGCACGGTCGGGATGCGCCCCTTCGACGTCCAGCTGATCGGCGGCATGGTGCTGCACGAGGGCAAGATCGCCGAGATGAAGACCGGCGAGGGCAAGACCCTGGTGGCCACGCTGCCGCTGTACCTGAACGCCCTGGCCGGCGTCAACGTGCACCTGGTCACGGTGAACGACTACCTGGCCCGTCGCGACGCCGGCTGGATGGGGCCGATCTACCAGGCCCTCGGCGTCTCGGTCGGCGTGCTCCAGAACATGATGCCCGACGACGAGCGCCGCGCTGCGTACGAGTCCGACATCACGTATGGCACGAACTCCGAGTTCGGCTTCGATTACCTCCGCGACAACATGGCCCCCGCCCGCGACTACACCGTGCAGCGGGGCCACTGGTTCGCGATCGTGGACGAGGTCGACTCCATCCTGATCGACGAGGCGCGAACGCCGCTGATCATCTCCGGCGAGCCCGAGCAGGCTGCCGAGACCTACTACCAGTTCGCGCGGGCAGTCCGCGATCTGGAGCCGGGCGAGGACTACGAGGTGGACGAGAAGTTCCACACGGCGGCGCCGACGGAGTCAGGCGTGGACAAGGTCGAGCGCGCGCTAAACGTCGACAATCTCTACGCGCCCGAGAACGGACAGCTCGTCAACCACCTGATCCAGGCGATCAAGGCGAAGGAGCTCTACAAGCGCGACGACGAGTACGTGATCGTCGACGGCGAGGTCAAGATCGTCGACGAGTTCACCGGCCGCATCATGGAGGGTCGCCGCTGGTCGGAGGGCCTGCACCAGGCCGTGGAGGCCAAGGAGGGCGTGCGGATCCAGGAGGAGAACGTCACCGTCGCGACGATCACCATCCAGAACTACTTCCGCATGTACGAGAAGCTGGCCGGCATGACCGGCACGGCGGCGACGGAGGCGGCGGAGTTCCACGAGATCTACGCGCTCGAGGTCGTGCCCATCCCGACCAACGTCGCGGTGGCGCGCAGGGACGAGAACGACCTCATCTTCAAGACCTCCGAGGAGAAGTTCGACGCGGTCGCCGACGACATCGAGGAGCGCCACCAGCTGGGCCAGCCGGTGCTGGTCGGCACGATCTCGGTCGAGGTGTCCGAGTACCTCTCGAAGCTGCTCACCCGCCGCGGGATCCCGCACGAGGTGCTGAACGCCAAGAACCACGAGCGCGAGGCGACGATCATCGAGCAGGCCGGGCAGATGGGCGCCGTCACCATCGCGACCAACATGGCCGGCCGCGGCGTCGACATCAAGCTCGGCGACGGTGTTCGCGAGCTCGGCGGCCTCTACGTGCTCGGCACGGAGCGCCACGAGTCGCGCCGGATCGACAACCAGCTGCGCGGCCGCTCAGGCCGGCAGGGCGACCCGGGCGAGACCCGGTTCTACCTGTCCGCGCAGGACGAGGTGATCCGCCTGTTCGCCGGCGACCGCATCTTCACCATCCTGGACAAGCTGGGCCCCTCCGACGGCTCGCCGATCGAGCACGGGATGCTGACCAAGCGGATCGAGGGCGCGCAGAAGAAGGTGGAGGAGTTCCACTTCGTCAACCGCAAGAACGTCGTCAAGTACGACGACGTGCTGAACGAGCAGCGCAAGCAGGTGTACAGCCGCCGGCAGGAGATCCTCGAGGGCGCCGACATCCGCGACAACGTGCTCGAGTGGACGTGGGACGTGATCGAGGCGGCGGTGAAGGCCCACGCCGGCGGCTACGCCGAGGAGTGGGACTGGACCGGGATGTGGGTGGCGCTCAGCTCGCTCTACCCGATCCGGATCCCGCAGGCCGAGTACGAGGGGTCGAGCACGCCGCTCGAGGAGCTGGTCGAGGTCGTCTACAACGACGCCGTCGAGCACTACGAGGAGCGCGAGCGCGAGTGGGCCTCCGCCGACCCCGAGCTGCCCCGCAACCTCGAGCGCTGGGTCACGCTGCAGGTGACCGACACGCGCTGGCGCGAGCACCTCGACAACATGGATTACATGCGCCAGGGCATCGGCCTGCGCGGCTATGCGCAGAAGGACCCGCTGGTCGAGTACCGCGCCGAGGGCCAGGTGATGTTCGACGAGATGAGCTTCCTGATCAAGCAGGAGGTGGTCCGGGTCGTGATGCACGCCGAGGTCGAGGTCGACCATGCGCCCGGTGGAGAGGGCGGCAACGTCGGCATCCTCCCGCCGCCCTCCGGGCAGCACGGCGACTACACCTACCAGCACGCCGACGCCGCCACGCTGGAGGCGCTCGCGGCCGGAGCCGGGACGATGGAGGAGCCGGAGGAGCTGTCGATGCCGGTGGTCGAGCAGCGGCACGTCGATCCGGAGAAGAACGTCGGGCGCAACGACCCCTGCTGGTGCGGCAGCGGCAAGAAGTACAAGCGGTGCCATGGCGTCTAGCGAGACAACGGCCGGCGAGCCGCGCTCGCTGGACGACCTTAGGGGCGCCGTCGAGGAGATCAGAGCCCAGCTGCACTGGGTTCGTGATTACCTTTGACCCGGATGCGCTGAGGGCGCAGCTGGGGACGCTCGATGCGGCGATGGAGGCCCCCGGATTCTGGGACGACCAGCGGGCGGCAGCCAAGGTCGCCGCGGACCGCGCCCGCGTGCAGCGCAAGCTGGAGACGTTCGAGCGGCTCGAGGCAGACGCCGGCGAGCTCGACACGATGCTCGAGATGGCCGTTGAAGAGGCCGAATGGCGGGACGAGCTCGAGGTGACGCTCGCGCGGCTCGGCCGCGAGATCGCCCTGCTCCAGGAGCAGGCGCTGTTCACCGGGGAGTACGACTCCGGGCCGGCCGTCGTGGGCGTGCATGCCGGCGCCGGGGGCACCGACAGCCAGGACTGGGCGCAGATCCTGCTGCGCATGTACGAGCGCTGGGCGGACACGCGCGGGTTCAGGGTGGAGCTGCTCGAGCAGACACCGGGCGAGGAGGCGGGGCTGAAGAGCGCCACCTTCACGCTCACGGGCGAGAACGCCTACGGGATCATGCAGGCCGAGAAGGGCGTGCACCGGCTCGTGCGGCTGTCGCCGTTCGACTCCGCGCACCGGCGGCACACGAGCTTTGCGCAGGTCGAGATCTCGCCGCTGGTCGAGGACGACGTCGATCTCGAGATCGACGAGAGCGACCTGCGCATCGACACGTACCGCTCGCAGGGTGCCGGGGGGCAGCACGTCAACAAGACCGATTCCGCCGTGCGGCTCACGCACCTGCCGACGGGCATCGTCGTGCAGTGCCAGAACGAGCGCTCCCAGCTGCAGAACAAGGCGCAGGCGATGCGGATCCTGAAGAGCCGCCTGATCGAGCGGGAAGAGGAGCTACGCCGCCAAGCGCTGGCGAAGGAGCGCGGCGAGGCGCAGGACATCTCGTTCGGAAGTCAAATCCGTTCCTACGTGCTGCATCCCTACACGATGGTCAACGACCACCGGACGAACGTCAAGATCGGAAACGCCCAGGCCGTGCTGGACGGCGATCTGGACGGGCTGATCCACGCCTACCTGCTGCATCGAGCGACCGGCTGAAAGCGGTCGATTTCCCGCTTTCCATGCCGCTTCCGGATTGCGCCGTCCGGCTCTGGAGAGTACCCTGACAGTTCGTCCGCACGCGCCCGAGGGCGCCCCCTGACCGCGATGTCCGACCAGCCTCACCTCCCCGACGAACCCGCCATGTCGCCCGGCGCGCCGCTTGCGGTGTCCGATCCGCCCGCCGGCGACCTCGAGCCGTCCGTGAACGGCGACGGCGCCGTCCGCTCGCCCAGCACGGCGATGATCCTGTTCGATCAGGTGACGAAGATGTACGAGCCGAACATCGCCGGCCTGCGCGACGTCTCGCTGCAGATCGACAAGGGCGAGTTCGTGTTCCTCGTGGGGCCTTCCGGGTCGGGGAAGTCGACGTTCATCAAGCTGTTGCTGAAGGAGCTCGACGTCACATCGGGCAACCTGATCGTCGGCGGCCGCTCGCTCCCCAAGCTGAAGCGGTCGAAGATCCCCATCCTGCGCCGCAACATCGGCTGCGTGTTCCAGGACTTCAAGCTGCTGCCGAACCGCACGGTGTACCAGAACGTCGCGTACGCCCTGCAGGTCCAGGGCAAGTCGCGGGCGGAGATCCGCAAGAAGGTGCCGGACATCATCGGGCTGGTGGGCCTCGCCGACAAGAGCGACCGCTACCCGCACGAGCTGTCCGGCGGCGAGCAGCAGCGCGTCTCGGTCGCGCGAGCGTTCGTCAACCACCCGCCGCTCCTGATCGCCGACGAGCCGACCGGGAACCTCGATCCCGACACGTCCGTGGGGATCATGCAGCTGCTCTACCGGATCAACCGGGCCGGCACGACGGTCGTCATGGCGACCCATGACCGTGAGATGGTGGACAAGATGCGTCGTCGCGTGATCCAGCTCGACAACGCGCGCGTCGTCCGCGACGACAGACGCGGAGGGTACGAGCGGTGAGGTGGCGGTTCTTCGTCTCCGAGGCGATGAACTCGATCCGGGGCAACGTGGCGACCACGGTCGCCGCCAGCCTCACGGTGCTGATCGTGACGTTCCTGCTCGCGGTGTTCGCCTCGCTCGGGCTGTTTCTCTATGACAAGACGGTGGGGGTTCGAAACGGCGTCACGGTGAAGACGTACATGCTGCGGGGCACGGAGAACGACACGGCCACCCTCAACAAGGTGCACAACCAGCTGGCCGCGCTGCCGTACGTGCAGAAGATCACCTACGTCTCGCCGCAGCAGGCGCTTAAGTCCCTTCCCACCAGCGATCAGAAGGACGCGACGTTCCTCGAGAACAATCCGCTGCCTCCCGCCTTCTACCTGAAGCTCACGGATCCCGAGAAGGCGTCCCAGGTGTCCGCCGGTGCCAGCCGGATCCCCGAGATCAGGGACTGCGGCTCCGCCCCGTGCGTCACCTACGGAAAGGAGATCACCGACAAGGTGCTGCGCGTCACCAAGTGGGTGCTCGGTGTGCTGGGGTCGCTGATGGCCCTGCTCGGGATCGCGGCAGTCGTGCTGATCGCAAATACGATCCGCCTCTCCATCTTCTCCCGCCGCCGTGAGATCGAGGTCATGAAGCTGGTCGGCGCGACGAACTGGTTCGTGCGAGTGCCGTTCGTGCTCGAGGGCATGCTGACCGGGTTCGCCGGCGCCGCGGGGGGCGTCGTCTTGCTGCTGCTGGTGTACGCCGGGCTCTCGAACCTCAACAGCGGCCTGACGGATCCGACCAACAGCTTCCCGGGCGGTGTGGGCGGCCTCGGGCTTGCGCTGGTCCTGTTCGGCATGCTGCTCGGCGCCTTCGGCTCCGGCCTCACGCTTCGCAAGTTCCTGCGGATCTGAGCCCCGTGACCGTCGCCTTCCGAGGGTAGAATGCGGGTACGCATGGGGCGACGCGCTCTGATCTGGCTGGTGGCCGCCGTGTCGCTGGTGACCGCGTTCCTGGGCGGGTTCGAGCTGCACTCGAGGACCGTGTCGCGGATGGAGGGCGCGGGCACAGCCCAGGCGGCGACGATACGAGACGAGGTGCTCCAGGAGCTCCGGCAGTCCTACTACCGGCCGCTCACCCCGGCAGCCCTGCGCGCGGGGAACGTGCGCGGGCTGATCCGCGCGCTGCACGACCCCTACACGCGCTACCTCTCGCCGCACGCATACCAGCTGGTCGTCACGTCCGAGCAGTCGAGCTACGTCGGGGTCGGGCTTGCGCTCACTCGCGCCCGCGGCGGTCTGCTGGTCACCGGCGCCCTGCCCGGCCTGCCGGCCGCGCAGAGCGGCATCCGCGCCGGGGACGTTATCCGCCAGGTCGAGAGCCGGTCGCTGGCCCACCTGCGGTACCGCCGCGCCGTCCAGCTGCTCCAGGGCCCCGTCGGCCGGCCGCTCGCGCTCGTCATCCGCCGTCGCGGCGCCCCCCGTCCGGTGCACGTCACGCTCCTGCGCGAGGCGGTCGACCTGCCGATCGCCTTCAGCCGCTCCATCGCGTTCCACGGCCGCCGGTACGAGTACGTGAACCTCCCGGGCTTCGTGCACGGAGCGGGCGCGCGGGTGCGCGAGATCGCGGAGCACGCAACCAGGATGCGGCGCGCGGGCCTGATCCTCGACCTGCGGGGGAACGTCGGCGGGCTGCTCGACGAGGCCGTGGCGGTCGCCGACGTGTTCCAGCCGACCGGCGTCGTCGTGGCCATTCACGGACTGCACGAGCCGTCGCATGTCTACGAGGCCGACAACACAGCCGTCGGCGACCTGCCGGTGGTCGTGCTCGTGGACCGATCCACCGCGAGCGCTGCCGAGGTGGTCGCCGGGTCGCTGCAGCGCGCCCGTCGGGCCGTTGTGGTCGGCTCGCGCAGCTTCGGCAAGGGCACCGTGCAGGCGCTGCATCCGCTTGCCGGCGGCGGGGCGCTCAAGCTCACTGTCGCGGTGTTCCAGCTGGCCGGCGGCGAGCAGGTGAACCGCCGCGGCATCCGTCCGGACGTGCCCGTGCGCGAAGACCCCACCTCCCAGCCGGACGACGTTCTCGCCGCGGCGCTGCGCGTCCTCGCGCGTTCGTGACGGTCGCGGGGCCGCCCGCACTGAAGGTCTGCGAGGTCGCGAGGCGCGGCAAGCTGCTGGTCGGCGAGCCGTTCTTCGAGCCGGGGCTTCCGGTCACCCTCGGCCGGCGGGGGAGCGTGCCGGCCGGTGAGGGCGACCTCGTGTCCGTGGAAATGCATGGGGGCCGGGGGCGCGTGGCGGATGTGCTCGGCCGGCCCAATCGCATCGGCGACGTCCTGCACGCGGTGCTCGTGGACGAGGGGGTCGCCGTGCCGTGGCCCGGGGAGGTGGAGGCGGAGGTTGCCGCGCTGCCCCGGGATCCGCTGCCGCCCGACCCGTCGCGCGCCGACCTTCGCGACCGCCTGACCTTCACCATCGACCCACCCGACGCGCGGGACTTCGACGATGCCGTCACGGTCGAGCGCGAGGACGGCGGCCTCCGGGTGCTCGTCCACATCGCCGACGTGTCGGCGTTCGTCACGGCCGGTGGGCCGCTCGACCGCGAGGCGTCGCTCCGCGGTTGCTCGGTCTATCTGCCGGGCCGCGTGGAGCCGATGCTGCCGCATGCCCTGTCGAGCGGCGTCTGCAGCCTGCAGCCGGATGTCGACCGCTACGCCGTGACCATCGACGTGGCGCCGGACGGGGCGATGACGGCCTACCGGAGCGTCATCCGCAGCGACCACCGTCTCAGCTATCCGCAGGTCGAGCGGATCTTCGCGGGCGACGAGCAGCCGCCGGCCCCGCTTGCTGCGGCGCTCGCGGACGCCCGTGGGCTCGCGGCCCGACTGCGCGCGGAGCGCTACCGGCGGGGCGCGGCGCGCATCGAGTCGCGCGAGGTCGAGTTCGCGTTCGCCGACGGGCGTGTCCGCGAGGCGACGGCGGCGGCCGAGCACGAGGCGCACGCGCTGGTCGAGGAGCTCATGCTGATGGCGAACGAGCGGGTCGCGGACCTGCTTGCGAGCGCCCGGGCGCCCGCGCTCTACCGCGTCCACCTGCCGCCGGACCCGGACGCCGTGCGTCTGCTGCTCGCGCGGCTTGCGGCACTGGATGTGCCGACGCCGCCGGAGCCGGAGCTGCACAGCGGCCGCGACGCGGCGCGGTTTGCGGCGGCGATCAGCGAGCGGGTGTCGCAGTACGTCACGACGTCGGCACGCGGGCGCGTGGCGTTCCCGACGCTCGTGCTGCGAGCGCTGGAGCGGGCGCGGTACGCCCCCCAGAACCTCGGCCATTCGGGGCTGGCCAGCCCGGCGTACTGCCACTTCACCTCGCCGATCCGCCGGTACCCCGATCTGGTCGTGCACCGGGCGCTGCTGGCGCGGATCGGCGCGGCAGACGCTGCGCCGGACGATCCCGAGCGGCTGCACCGCGATGCCGTGCACTGCAGCGAGGCCGAGCGCATCGCCGCGCGGATCGAACGACGCGGCGACGACGTGTGCCTCGCCTTCCTGCTCGAGCAGGTGCTGTTCGAGCGCGGGTGGGAGGAGCCCTTCGAGGGCGAGATCGTGGGGCTGATCGAGGGCGCGGTGTTCGTCCGGTTCGGCGACGTGTTCGAGGGTCTGCTGCCCGTGCGCCGGCTCGGCCGGGAACGGTTCGAGATCGACCGGCTGGGGATTGCCATGGTCGGAACCACGAGTGGCCGGCGCCACCGGCTCGGCGATGCGGTGGACGTGCGCGTGCAGTCGATCGAGCGGGCGCGGGGGCGGGTGCTGCTGGATCGCGCCGGTCGGCCCGGCCGCTGAGGCACACTACGCCGATGGTCGGCGCCCGCAGCACGGAGCACGGGCCGCGGCGCCGGCTGCGGCGCCTGCTCGTCGTGGGAGCCGCGGTCCTTGCCACCGGGGCGGCCGCGGTGGCCGGGTACGTCGCCCTCCGGGGCGCTCCCGTGTCGATCGGGTCCAGCGGTCCCGACCCGAGGTCGCCCGTGCGGCTCTTCACGTCGGCCTGGGTGGCGGGGGACTTCCGCACGATGTACTCCCAGCTCACGCCGGCAGCGCGGGCAGCCACGACGTACCGGCGGTTCGTGCACACCTACAGGCAGGCGGCCGCCACGGGCTCGCTGACGGCCGTGACGGTGGAGCAGGGAACCCGCGTTGCGAACGGGGCCGGCACGGTGCCGGTGGTGCTTCGCAGCTCGCTGTTCGGAGCGCTGAGCGAACGCCTGGTGCTGCCGCTCGTGCAGGTCAGGAACGCGTACCGGATCGCCTGGGAGCCGCAGCTCGCGTGGCCGGGCCTGGCGCGCGGCGAGCGCCTGGAGCGCGTGTCGCGTGTCCCCGACCGCCGCGGGCGCATCCTCTCAAACGACCGCCAGGCACTGGCCCACGGGCCGGCGAACAGCCGCGAGTACCCGCAGGGCGCACCGTTCTACACGATCACCGGGTTCGTCCGCGCCCCGCAGACCCGTGCCGCGCGCCGGGCCCGCGTCGCGGCCGGCTGGCCCGCCGGCGCGAAGTACGGCCAGGGCGGCCTGGAGGGGTCGCTCGACCGCGTGCTCGGCGGTGCGCCACGCATCGACCTCGTCGGCGAGGGAGTGTCCGGGACGCGGCTGCTGGCACGCCACCATGGCAGGCGGCCGCGCGACGTCGTGACGACGCTCGACCCGACGCTGCAGGCGGACGCGACGGCCGCGCTGGCCGGCCGCTACGGCGGCATCACGATCCTCGACGCGCGCAACGGCGCCGTCCGCGCGGCGGCCGGCATCGCGATGGACGCGACGCAGCCGCCCGGATCCACGTTCAAGATCGTGACCGCATCGGCGGCGCTGACGGCCGGCGCGGCCGATCTCGACAGCTATTACGCGCCCGCCCGGTACGCGGACGTCGGCGGCTTCAAGCTGAACAACTTCCACCACGAGGTGTGCGGCGGCACGCTGCTCACGTCCTTCGCGAACAGCTGCAACTCGGTGTTCGGCCCCGTCGCCGTTGCCACGGGGGGCAAGGAGCTGTACAGAACGGCGGTGAAGTTCGGGTTCAACACGCGGCCGCACATCGCCTATCCGGTGGACGAGAGCGTGATGCCGAGCCGCACCGCGCTGCGCAACTCCGTCATCCTCGGGGTCGCCGGCATCGGCCAGGCCGGAGTGGCCGCGACGCCGCTCGAGATGGCCTCCGTCGGGCAGGTGATCGCCGGCAACGGCCTGATGCACCCGCCGTGGATCGCGCGATTTCCGAGGCGCTTCAGCGACCACCGGCGAAGCCGGCGGGTGATCTCGCGGCGCGTCGCCGGCAAGGTGGCCGAGATGATGCGCGCCGTCGTCAGCTACGGGACGGGGACGTCAGCGTCGAGCTCGCTGGCGACCGTCAACGGCAAGACGGGAACCGCGGAGGTCGGGCCGGACATCAAGACGGACGCCTGGTTCGTCGGATACGCGCCGGCCGAGGCGCCGAAGGTGGTGGTCTCGGTGCTAATCGTGCATGGCGGTGTCGGCGGCGAGGTGGCCGCCCCGATCGCGCGCACGATGATCGAGGATGCGCTCCAGCGGTGACCGCTGTTCGCGGGATCGTGCTCGACATGGAGGGCGTGCTCCACGTCGACTGGCAGCCGATCCGCGGGTCCGCGGAGGCGGTGCGGCGGCTGGCGGGCGCCGGCCTGGCCCTGGCCGTGCTCACGAACACGACCGGCCGCACGCGTGCGGCCATCGCCGAGCGGCTGGATGGCATGGGGTTCGCGCTCCCGGCGGGGCGGATCATCACGGCAGCGTCAGCGGCGGCCGATCACGTGCGCGCAGAGCATCCGGGGGCACGGGTCTGCGCGCTGGTGGAGCCGGGCGTGGCCCCGGATCTCGAGGGCATCGACATCGTGGCCGACCCGGGCGATGCCGACGTCGTCCTGCTCGGCGGGCCGGACGGCAGCTGGACGTACGAGCGGCTGAACCGTGTCTTCCGGGTGATCCGCGAGGGGGTCCCGCTCATCGCGATGCAGCGGAACCGTTGGTGGCCGACGGTGGACGGGCCGTCGCTCGACGCGGGGATGTTCGTCGCCGGGCTCGAGTATGCCGCCTCGACGACGGCGACGGTGATCGGCAAGCCTTCGCCCGAGATCTACCGGACGGCATGCGAGCTGCTCGGGGTGCCGCCGGCCGCCGCGATGATGGTCGGAGACGATCCCGAGTCCGACCTGGCGCCGGCCGCGGCGATCGGCATGCGAACCTGCCTGGTGCGGACGGGCAAAGGGGCGGCGTTCGGCGAGGCCGCCGTCGACCTCGACCTGCCGGACCTGGCCGCACTGCCCGAGGCGCTGGTGCAGAAGGGCCTGACCGGCCGGGCCTGACCCCGCCCGTTTTCGTTGTCCGTCGGCGGCCGTCGCTGGTATTCTCTGCCGCGATGCACCACCGCAGCCCTGATCTGCTCTTCACCACGTCGGTGACCCGCCGGCTGCGCTTCAGCATCTCGCGCGTTTCACACTGACGGGGCGGGGCCCAGGGACTGGTGCGCCCAAAGGGCCGCACCTCCCACTCATCCGACCCGTCCCGCCCACCGATTGTTCGAGGGTTCCATGAACGCGCGCACGCTCACGATCTTCCGTCTGTACCAGCTCTTCAACGGCATCGCCTTCACCGGCCCGGTGTGGGCCGTCTTCCTGCTGTCCCGCGGCCTCTCCCTGACCCAGTTCGGGCTCGTCGAGGCGGCGCTCCACGTCGGCATGCTGGCCGCGCAGGTTCCGACCGGGGTCCTTGCCGATGCCCTCGGCAGGCGCCGCCTGCTCGTCGCGGCCGGGTTCTTCACCGCGGTTGCCGAGCTCGGCTACGTCTACGCGCCCGGCTTCTGGCTGATCTGCGTCGCCGGAGCGATCCACGGCGTCTCGTTCGCCCTCCGCACGGGCGCCGACGAGGCGTACCTGTTCGACGCGCTGGCGCACGATGACGCCCACGCGCAGTTCCCGCGGATGCTCGGGGGCCTCTGGGCGGTGTTCCAGTTCGCCGGTGCCCTCTCGTTCCTGGCCGGCGGGCTGATCGCCACGTGGTCGCGCCCGGCCGCCTTCTGGCTGACCGCCGTATGCGCGCTCGCGGCAAGCGCGGTCGCCGCCCGTCTCCCCGACGACGCGCGAGGCGGCGCGCGCGAGAGTTTGGCGGTGGCCCGAGGCGGGCTCGGCGCGCTGCGCCGGTCTCCGCGGCTCGCGATGCTGACCATCGCGTGGAGCATCTACTGGGCGGCTTTCACCAGCGCCTGGTTCTACGGCGCGCCGCTGTTCGCGGAGCGCGGGGCATCCGACGCGATGCTCGGCTTCGCGCTCGGCGGGGGCATGCTGGTCGGGGCGGCATTCAGCTGGGTCGGCGGCCACCTGCCCGACCGCGTGTCGCTGACCGCAAGCGTCGGCGTGACGTCGATCGCGGCGGCCGTGGCGCTCGTTGCCGGGCCGGCGCTGCCCGGTCTGGCGCTGCCCGTGATCGTGCTGCTCGTCGTCGCGGGGGCGCCCGAGCTCGTGTACGTCACGCTCTCGACCTACCTCCAGCACAACACCAGATCCGAGTTCCGGGCGACCTCCATGTCGATCGCCGAGGGGTTCTTCTCGATCCAGATGCTGTGGCTCTTCCCGCTCGTCGGCTACCTGGATGCCCACAACGGCTTCACGACCGGGTACACGGTCTGTGCGGCGCTGGCGCTCGTCGCCGGGGCGCTGTTCATCGCCTCCCAGCGGCTTGCGGGGCTCGATCAGGCGGCCGAGGTGACGGCTGCCGCGGCATAGGATTCGCCGGTGAGCGCGAACGCACGAAAGCTGATCGCCGAGAACCGCAAGGCGCGGCACGACTTCCACATCCTCGAGCGGGTGGAGGCGGGGATCGTGCTGACCGGGACCGAGGTGAAGTCGCTGCGCGACGGCGGCGGCAACATCCGCGAGAGCTACGCCCAGCTGCGGGACGGCGAGCTGTACCTGGTGGGCGCCAACATCGCGCCCTACCGGCAGGGCACGAGCGCGAACCACGAGCCGGTCCGCGACCGCAAGCTTCTGCTGCACCGGCGCGAGATAGAGCAGCTCGGCGTGCAGGTCGCGCAGCGCGGGATGACGCTCGTGCCGCTGGCGCTGTACCTCACCAACGGCAAGGTCAAGCTCGAGATCGGCCTTGCCCGCGGCAAGGAGGGCGTCGACAAGCGGCAGTCGATTGCGGAGCGCGATGCCCGCCGCCAGATGGAGCGGGCCGTCAAGGAGGGCTACCGCCGCACGAGATGAGGCGAGCGCGGACGGACCGTCCTGTGCGGCCTCGTACGTGCGGTGCGGTCGATCCGGTCCGGCCCCCCGCGCGGCCCCGGTGGCGCCGGGCGCCAGCACCAGCCGCCGCCGCCCCCTCCGCCGGACGGGTCGTCGCCGGACCGCAGCCGGCCCAGCAGCTCCACGACCCATCCGATCGCTGCTGCCACCAGCCCGGCGACGCCGAGGTCGAGGGTAAAGACGACAAGGCCTCTCATTGCGTCCCGTGTACCACCCGGGCCTGAGGAGCAAACAGCAATGGCGGTAGCATCGTGCGATGCACAGCGTGGGGCACCAGCCGGCCCCGGCCGGTCGCGTGAACCTGCACGAATACGAGCAGGCGGCCGCCGAGATCCTGACGCCCGCCGCGGCGGCGTACTACCGCAGCGGTGCGGGCGACGAGCACAGCATCGCCGAGAACCTCGCGGCATGGACGCGCCACCGGCTGCTGCCCCGCATGCTGACCGGCTCCGCGCGTCCCAGTACGGCGACGACGGTGCTCGGCGCAGCGATCAGCTCGCCCGTCGTGATCGCGCCGACCGCCATGCAGCGGCTCGCGCATCCCGACGGCGAGCTGGCGACCGCCCGCGCCGCGGCCGCCGCGGGCACGGTGATGACGCTCAGCACGGTCGCGACGGCGAGCATCGAGGCGGTGGCGGATGCCCGCCGCGAGGTCGACGCCGATGCCCCCGCGTGGTTCCAGCTGTACCCGCAGCGCGATCGCGGGCTGACACGGGCGCTCGTCGAGCGCGCCCGGGCGGCCGGGTACGGCGCGATCGTGGTCACGGTGGACTCGCCCGTGTTCGGGTATCGCGAATCGGACGCGCGGGATCCGCTGCACCTTCCGGAGGGGCTGTCCCTCGAGAACTTCCGGGGGCTGCCGGGGTACGAGGAGCAGGCCGACATCGGCATCCTGCAGCGCTTCGTCGCCAACCAGGACGCCGGATACGGATGGGACGACGTCGCGGAGCTGTGCGGTCAGTCCCCGCTGCCCGTGGTGCTGAAGGGGATCCTTCGCGGGGACGACGCCGGACGCGCCGCGGAGGTGGGGGCCCGCGGCGTCGTGGTCTCGAACCACGGCGGCCGCCAGCTCGATCGCACGGTCGCGCCGGTCGACGCGCTGCGTGATGTGGTGGACGCGGTCGGTGGGCGGGTCGAGGTGCTGGTCGACGGCGGCGTCCGCCGTGGTATCGACGTGCTGATTGCGCTGGCGCTCGGGGCGAGGGCGGTGATGGTCGGGCGGCCCATCCTCTGGGGGCTCGCCGTCGACGGCGAGGCCGGAGTGCGGGCAGTGCTGGAGCTGCTCACGCAGGAGCTCGAGCGAGCGATGACGCTCGCGGGGTGCCGGACGGTCGACGAGATCACGGCCGACCTGCTGGCGATCTAGGAGTACCAGGCCGGCGGGTCGCTTCCCGGGGCGGGCGGGTCGGCGCTCTGGCCTCCGCCGTACTCGGGGCGGCCGGTGGTGCGGCACCACACGGTTGCCCCCTCGAACCGCTCGGCCAGCAGGCGCGCGGTCACGTCCTGCATGGCGGCGTCGGTGGCCGAGGCCAGGCCGTCGGTCTCGATCACGAGCAGGCCCTCGTCGCCGTCGGGGAAGTACGTCGCGCGCACGCCTGTGCCGGACAGGGGCTGCTTGCGCCAGTGGAAGCCGATGCCATCCAGCTCCGGGCCCCATTCGAAGCGGTAGCCGAGCGGCTCGAGGAAGGCCCGCATGGCCTCGACCGGCACGGCCCTGAACCGGGCGTCGAGCTGCATCGCCGCAGTCTAGGAGGAGCGGGGCGAGACGCGATGTGCAGTCCCGCATCACAGCGCCGTCACGACCGGCAACGAGTCTGCAGCGATCGCATGCGTGAAAAAAACGTGCCCGGCACCTTTTTTTCACCGACCGCGGACGTCACGTCTGGTCGCGCATTACAGCGGCGGTACGACCCGCAACGATCCTGCAACGATCACATGCGTGAAAAAAACGTGCCCGGCACCTTTTTTTCACCGGCCGTGGTTTCGCGGCATGGCGCGCTTCCGCCGCTCGCTATGCTCGCCGAGATGCACGCTGCCCGCACGATCACCGTTGTCGGCTGCCATGCGGGCGGCGAGATCGGCAACGTCGTGGTGGGCGGCGTGCTGCCGCCGCCGGGCGCCACGGTGTTCGAGCAGATGGAGCACCTCCGCGACCACGGCGACGGCCTTCGCAAGCTGCTGCTTCAGGAGCCGCGTGGCAGCGTGGCCTGCCACGCCAACCTGATCGTGCCGCCGACGCGGGAGGACTGCGACGCCGGCTTCATCATCATGGAGCCGACCGAGTACCCGCCCATGTCAGGGTCGAACACGATCTGCACGGCCACGGTCCTGCTCGAAACCGGCATGGTGCCGATGCGAGAGCCCGAGACGGTGCTGCGGCTCGAGGCCCCGGGCGGTGTGGTGGAGGTGCGGGCCGCCTGCCGCGACGGCCGCTGTGAGTCCGTCGAGCTCACGAACGTGCCCTGCTTCGCCGACCGCCTGGACGCGCCGCTCGACGTGGAGGGCGTCGGGCCGATCACGGTCGACGTCGCCTACGGTGGGATGTGGTATGCGATCGCGGACGCCACCGCGCTCGGGTTCGCGATCGAGCCGTCCGAGGCCCGCGACCTCTCCCGCGTCGGCGAGCGGATCCGCGCGGCGGCGCGCGAGCAGCTGCCCTGCAGCCATCCTGAGAACCCCGCAATCGCCGGTGTAAGCATCGTCCAGATCGCCGAGCCCTGGCAGGGCGTGGACCGGGTCAGCCGCAACGCGGTCGTCGTCTCGCCCGGTCGCCTTGACCGGTCGGCGACGGGCACCGGGCTGTCGGCTCGGATGGCGGCGCTGCACGCCCGCGGCCTGATGCGCGTGGGGGACGGCATGACCCATGCCTCCGCGATCGGCTCCACGTTCGAGGGGCGCATCGCTGCCGAGACGACCGTGGGAGGCCGGCCGGCGATCGTGCCGGCGATCCGCGGCAGCGCCTGGCTCACCGGCATCACCCAGCTGATGGTCGATCCCAGCGACCCGTTTCCCGAGGGCTACCTCCTGACGGACACGTGGGGGGTCGGGTAGTCGCTAGCTCGAGCGCGGGACCACGACGGTGCCCGCCACCTTGTCGTGCAGCGCCTGCTTGCGAGCGGTCCAGATCACCATCAGGTAGCCGATGCCCAGCGTCAGCGAGTTGAGGATGCCTGCGAAGTACCGGCCGCTGGCCCGGGCGAAGGTGATGCGCCCGCCGGCCTGGTCGGTGACGACCAGACCGAGTGCCATCTTCCCGACGGTCGCCTGGCGGGTCGAACTCTGCAGCAGCGCGGTATACAGCCACGACAGCACGACCGCTCCGAGAAGGATCCCGCCGAAGGTTCCCCAGTCGCCGGTCCAGTGGAGCGTCGACCTCCCCGCTGCGTCCGTCGTGGTCTTCACCTCCGGCTGGTGGTAGGGGATGAGAAGGCCGGTCACGACGTTGAACGGGATGCCGACGATCAGCTGGTCGAGCAGCCATGCGCCGACGCGCTGCCAAAACCCGGCGTAGCGTGTGGCGGCGGGCGTCGCGGGCAGGGCGCCCACGGATCCGACCCACGAGCCGCAGCTCGGGCAGAAGCTGGCGTCGTCCGCGTGGGCGGCGCCGCAGTGCTGGCAGTAGGGCACGGGACCGACCTTAGCAACCGGGCGAGATGTGATAGGTGTAGAGGGTGGCCGAGACGCTGCCCAGCTCCGAAGGAACCATTCCGTTCTCCGGCGGAGAAACGTGGTACCGGATCGTCGGCGACGACGAGAGGCCGGGCGCGCTTCCCGTCCTGCTGCTGCACGGCGGCCCCGGCGGCGCCCATGACTACCTGGAGCCGATGGGCGAGCTGGCGCGCACCGGGCGGCGCGCCATCTTCTACGACCAGCTCGGCTGCGGTCGATCGCCGCACCCGAGCGACCCGTCCAAGTGGACGGTCGAGCTGTTCGTCGAAGAGGTCGACGCGGTGCGCGAGGCGCTCGGGCTCGACCGGGTGCACGTGGTCGGGCAGTCCTGGGGCGGAATGCTCGGCATGGAGTACGCGCTGACGAAGCCGGAGGGCCTCCAGAGCCTGGTCATCTGCGACTCGCCGTCCAGCATGGCGCTGTGGGTGCAGGAGGCAAACCGGCTGCGGGCGCTGCTCCCACCGGAGGTGAACGACACGCTGGTGCGCCACGAAGAGGCGGGCACGACCGCCAGCGAGGAGTACGAGGCGGCGTGCGAGGTGTTCTATGCCCGCCATGTCTGCCGGGTGCAGCCGTATCCCGACTACGTGCAGCGGTCCTTCGCGCAGATGCCGAACGAGGTCTACATGACGATGAACGGGCCCAGCGAGTTCCACTGCATCGGCACGCTGCGGACGTGGGACGTGACGCCGCGGTTGGGCGAGATCGACGTGCCGACGCTCGTCATCTCGGGACAGCACGACGAGGCGACGCCGCTGATCGCGCGGACCGTGCACCATGCCATTCCGGGGTCGGAGTGGGTGCTGTTCGAGGACAGCTCCCACATGCCGCACGTCGAGGAGCCGGAACGGTTCCTGCAGGTCGTGGGCGACTGGCTGGAGCGCCACGATGCAGGCGCCTGAGTTGTTCCGCGGGTAGAATAGGTGTGTACCTCCATGGGGGCGACCTGGTTTCGACACGGTCGATCTTCGGGGAGGGCTGCAAGCCGAGGTTCCAGGTGGCCTCGTAAAATCCCTGGAAAACCGCAAGTGCGGAATCTGATCTCGCACTCGCTGCCTAACTGATTAGGTAGCGCATCGGCCCCTCCAGCCCGCGGGAGGGATCGCCGGTGTCATCCAGCGGGCTTGCCGGAAGGGGGAACGCCTCCGCCGCCGACCGGGACACCAAAGAGGGGCTAGCTCGCGCGGTGGCCTGTTCGGGGGCAGCCGCAGGGCGAAATTCAAACCCGGACTACGCTTGTAGACGCTCTTTTCGTGCGGTCGTGGACGCGGGTTCGATTCCCGCCGCCTCCATCATCATTTCGCAAGCGGGGATACGTCGCGCTGAACCGCGACTTCACCTTTCGAGAGGTGACTCCCGCGACAATCGTGGTCGACGAGGAGCGGCGACATCGCCCTCCGAACGCTAGCTTCGAGCCGCGCGGACGAGATGGCTGGCCAGATGCGGCGCCGCGATCTTGCCGCCCGGCCACCAGAGTGGCTCACTGCTGATGGTTGCCGATGCGCCGTGGCCGCCGGTCGGCTCGGCCTGGAGGTATTGCGGCTCTTCGCCGGTCAGCAGCAGGCCTTTCAGTGTAGGTGCGTAACGCGGCGGCTCATCGACCGGCGCACCCGCCTGGTGGGCGAGCAGCTGGGCGAGGTGGTCGGCCTGTTCGGCTGCGATGCCGCCCTGTTTGATCGGGCGGTTGGTCGCATCGCCGATCGCGTAGACGTCCGGCGCATCGCCCGCCCGGCCATAGGCGTCGACGGGGATGAATCCTTCGAAGTCGTGTGGCAGCCCAGGGATCGGAGTGCCCCGTGCGGCCGGCATGCAGACAACGCGGTCCGCGTCGAGCGTCCCCGGCGGGACGAGCACGAGCCTGCCGCCGGTCAGGCTGGCAGGATGGGTTCCCGTGTGCAGCTCGATGCCGCGTTCGTCGAGCAGGCGCTTGACGGTGGCGCTCGCCTCTCCACCGAACACCGCCAGTGGCTCGTGCTCTGGCGTCACGAACGAGATCGACACCGAGCTGCGAAACGGCTGCTTCGCGACGTGAGCGGAGGTCAGCAGTGCCAGCTCATAGAGGGGCAGCGGCCATGTCGCGCCGGCCGGGAGAGCAAAGGCGACGCGGTGGACATGTCTGCGGTCGATGTCGTCGAGCAGCAGCTCGATCTGCGGGATGTCCTCCTCGCCGCGGAACGTGATCGCCTCGTCCAGGACGGGCACTCGCCGAGCGCCGGTCGCAATGACCAGCGCGTCGTAGTCGAGCTCATCGCCATCCTCGAGGCGTGCTACTCGCCGCGCCGTGTCGACCGCGCTCACGCGTGAATGCCGGATCTCCGCACCAGCCGCGTCCGCGATGCCGGCGAGGGGATAGCGGAACACCTCCGCCTGGCCGAACGGCACCGCAACGGAGGCCGGCCGGTAGGAGAAGATTTCCTGCGGCGTGACGATCGTGCAGTGCAGCCGCTCCTCGGCGACCTTGTGAGCAGCCAGGACGAACTCGAGGGCGGCGACGCCGCTCCCGACGACCAGCACGCGTACCTGTTGCTTGGCTTGCGCTCCCATCGGGAACCTCCACGCGTCGGATACCCGGATGATCCACCAAGCGTCCGCCGGCCGCTGCGGGGAAATTGCGGATCTGACGTTGGGCGTTCGTGCTGGGCGTGCTGTTCGCTGCGTAGCCGGCGCTACGTCGACAGCGGCCCTCGCCCCGCCTCGACGACCCGCCCGGCCGCCTCCGTGCGCCGCGCAACGCGGCCATGCACGAACTGGACCGCCATGGCGCCCTCCCCGACGGCGGTGGCGCAGCGCTTGGTCGAGCCGGAACGAGCGTCGCCGGCCGCGAACACGCCCGGTAGGCTCGTCTCCAGGATGCTGTCGGCACCGGCCGCCGAACCGGTCAGCACGAAGCCGTCGCCGTCGCGCTCGATTGCGCCGGACAGCCAGTCGGTGCAGGGCGATGCGCCCAGGAAGAGGAACAGGAACGACAGCGGCAGGCGTTCGCCGTCCTTGAGCGTAACGGCCTCGAGCCGTCCCTCCTTGCCGTGCAGCTGTGCGATCTCGCTGCGGTCGCGCACCGACACGCCGTAGCGTTCCAGCTCGCGGATCAGGTAGTCGGACATCGTCTCGCGCAGGTCGCCGCGCCGGTGAAGCAGCGTCACCAGCGCTCCGCCGCGTGCCAGCCAGACCGCCGCCTGTCCCGCCGAGTTGCCGCCTCCGACCACGCCCACCCGGGAGGCACCGCACAGCTGCCCCTCCGGAGGTCCGGCGGCGTAGAACACGCTCAGGCCCTCGTACTCGGCAAGGTCCTCGACCGGAAGCCGCCGGTACTCGGCGCCCGTCGCAAGCAGCACCGCCCCGGCGGTGATCTCGTTGCCCTCGTCCAGCCGCACCAGGTAGTTGCCGTCCAACGGCTCGAGCGACTCGGCACGGTACGGGGTGGCGGTGCGAGCACCGAACTTGCGCGCCTGGGTGACGGCGCGGCCGGTCAGGTCGACGCCGGAGATGCCCGCGGGAAATCCCAGGTAGTTCTCGATCCGCCGTGACGACCCGGCCTGCCCGCCGAGTGCGGTGCTTTCGATCACCAGCGTCGACAGACCTTCGGATGCGCCGTAGACCGCCGCGCCGAGTCCGGCCGGCCCGGCGCCGACGACCAGCAGATCGACCTGCTCCTGCGCGGCCAGCTCGAGACCGATTCCGAGCGCGCGTGACAGCTGACCGCCCGAGGGATTGTGCAGTTCCTGTCCGCCGGGCAGCCGCACGAGCGGCAGGCTCGAGGCGTCGATCCCCGCGATCAGCGCCGCTGCGTCGCCGTCGTGGTCGGGGTCCCGCCAGGTGAACGGAAACCGGCTGCGGCGGGCGAAGTCGAGCAGGCGCATCGTCGCTGGAGACGAGTGCGGGCCGATGATCTCGACGCCGATCCCGTGGATCCGCTGCAGCGACTCGCGGCGGGCGACGAATGCCGACAGCACCAGGTCGCTCAGTGACCCATCCTCGAACAGCAGCGGCCGAAGCACCTCGCGATCGACCGCGATGTAGCGCAAGGGCGTGGTGGCGACGGCGGTGACGAACACCGTCTGCCCGGACAGGAAGCTCATCTCACCGAGGAATCCCGACGCCCCGTGCCGCGTCAGCTCGTTGCCGGCCGCGTCGTGGATCGCAACCTCGCCTTCGATGATCGCGACGAACGGGTAGCTGCGGTCGCCCACGCGGTAGAGCACGTCGCCCGCCGCGGCCGTGCGCTCCTCTCCGAGGCCGGCCAGCGCCGCCAGCTGCGACGCCGAAAGCGGGGGGCTCGAGGCGGCGATCACGGCCGGAAGCGTACTCGCTGGCTGGTCCGGCAGGTTGCTGCATGACAGACTCTCCGCATGGTGGAGCCTGACGGGCTGATCGGCCGCGGGGATGAGCTGGCGCTCATCGAAGTGTTTCTCGATGAGCGAGGTCCCCGCGGCCTGCTCATCGAAGGAGAGCCGGGCATCGGCAAGTCGTCGCTGTGGGCCTCTGGCGTGGAGGCGTCGCGCGGCCGCGGCATGACCATCCTGGCGGCGCGTGCCACCGGCGCTGAGGTGCGCCTGTCGTACGCGGGGTTGTCGGACATGGTCGGGGACCTTCCGGCGTCCGCGTTCGCCTCGCTGCCCGAGCCGCAACAGCGGGCGCTCGACGCTGCGCTGCTGCGCGTCAACGCACCGCGCAACTCCGCCGGCGCGCGCGCGGTGGGCCAGGCGCTGCTCGGAGTGCTCCGCGCGGTCGCCGCGGAGTCGCCTGCCGTGGTGGCGGTCGACGACCTGCAATGGCTCGATGCACCCTCGGGCCGCGCGCTCAACTTTGCCCTGCGCAGGCTGGTCGACGAGCCGGTCGCCCTACTTGCGACCGCGCGAACGGAGGCGTACGCGTCACCGCCGATCGGCCTTGACCGGGTGTTCATGGACGGCCGTCTGCGGCGGGTTCGGGTGTGTCCGCTGGGCGAGCGTGCCATCGAGCGGATCGTGCAGGCCCGGCTGGGGCCGACGCTGTCGCGCCGGGCCATCGCGCGTTTGCACGAGCGCGCCGGCGGCAATCCCTTCTTCGCCCTCGAGATGAGCCGTCTGCTCGAGGGCGGGCGGATCGAGGCGGCGGACGAGCTGCCCCTCCCGGAGTCGCTCCGGGAGCTCGTCCACGAACGCCTGGGTCGGCTGCCTGCAAGAACGCGCCGTGTACTGCTTGCCGCGGCGGCGATGTCCGAGCCGCGGGTGGAACTGCTCGGACGCACGGTCGCCGCGGATCTTCGACCAGCGCTCGAGGACAGCATCGTCCAGGTCGACGGAGGCGTGATCCGCTTCGCGCATCCGCTGCTCGCGTTCGTCCCCTACGAGGAGGCGACCGATGCCGAGCGGCGCCGGCTGCACAGCCGCCTTGCTCGTGTCGTCTCCGACCCGGAGGAGCGTGCCCGCCATCTTGCGCTCGCCGCGTCCGGGCCGGACGAGCGGGTCGCCGCCGAGCTCGACCGTGCCGCCGGGCGGGCGCTCGCCCGCGGGGCGCCCGATGCTGCCGCCGAGCTCGCGCATCTTGCCCGGCGCTTGACGCCGGGCTGGGACGCCGAGCGCCTGCTGGCGGAAGCTGAATACACCTTCGAGAGCGGGGACTCGGTGCGCGCCCGCGCGCTGATGGAGGAGGCGGTCGGCCGGCTCGAACCCGGTCCTCGCCGTGCACATGCGATCGCGCGCCCGGCCTGGTTCCGCGGAGGGTGGGGCGACGACCCGTACGGCGCGCTCGCCTTGCTGGACGGCGCCGTCGAGCAGGCGGGCGGCGACCTGGCTGTCGCGGCTGAGGTGTTCGAGTGCTTGACGTGGCAGTGCCAGCTGGTCGGCCGGCACGACGACGCTGCTCGCTACGCGCGTCGGGGGGCCGACGCTGCGGAGCGGCTGGGAGAGCCCAGGTGGACGTTGCTGCTCGCGCTGGCCACGGCGCTCGCCGAGGGGAAGCTCGGCCGTGCGCGAGCTGCCCGTGCCGCGGTCGCCCGCCTGGTGCAGCAGATCGGAGGAGTCGCCGACGTGCGGGCGATCAATGACCCGGCATGGCTGCGCGCGCTCTTCCACGCGTCCGACGGCGATCTCGAGAGTGCGCTCTCGCTGACGCGTCGGCTCCATGAGCGCGCGCTCGAGCTCGGCGACGAGAGCTCACTGCCCAACCTGCTGGAGCACCTGGGGCTGCTCGAGTTCCGTGCCGGCAACTGGCAGCGTGCAGACGAGCTGATCGACATGGCGCTTGAGGTCGCCCGACGTACCGATCAGCAGATCCAGTGCCTGGCGGTGCGGCCGTGGCGCGCCTTCATCGATGCGCATCTCGGCCGGATCGAGTCGGCGCGTGCCATCGCCGCGGACACGATCGCCGAGGCCCGCGAGCGGGGCCTGCCTGTCTACCAGGACGCAGCACACTGGGCGCTGGTGCGGCTCGAGCTCTCGAACGACGATCCTGGCGCTGCGCTGACGCACTTCCTCAGGCTGCAGAACGCCGGTCGCGGGATCGGCGAGCATTCGTTCTTTCGGCATTACGGGGACGCGTCGGAAGCCCTGGCGGCTGTCGGTGATCTCGACGCGGCGGCGACGATGGTGCGCCGATGGCGCGCTCACGCGACCGCGCTGGATCGAGCCATGGCCGGGCCTGGCGGCGATCGCTGCGGCGGCCTGATCGCCGTGGCGGGCGGTGACGTCGAGCGCGGTGTGCCGCTGCTCGAGCGGGCCGTCGCCCGGGGACGGCGGCTTGCCGAGCCATTCGAGCTCGCCCGCTCGCTGCTTGCGCTGGGGACGGCTCAGCGCCGCGCGCGGCGCAAGCGGATGGCGGCGACAACGCTTCGTGAGGCAATCGAGCTATTCGAGCAGCTGCCGGCGCCGCTGTGGGCGATGCGTGCGCGCTCGGAGCTCGCCCGGATAGGCGGCCGACGAGTGACGGACAGCGCGCTGACCGAGACGGAACGGCGGATCGTCGTGCTCGTTGCCGGGGGTCGCTCCAACGCCGAGGTCGGGCGCGAGCTATCGGTCAGCACCAAGACCGTCGAGTGGAATCTCTCGAAGGCCTACCGGAAGCTCGGAGTCCGCTCTCGCTCGGAGCTCGCCGCACGCGCAGCTGGGCAAATCGAGGGATTTCCCCGGTTGGTCGCGTCCCGGCGCTGACGTACGGTCGCCACATGCCTGGTCTCGCAGCTCGCCGCGGTCGCATGCTCCTCCTGTCCACGCTCGCCTGCGTGCTCGCGCTGGCGGCGGCACAGCGCGCCACCGCCGAGTCAGGCAACGGCGGAGCCGTCGAGACGCAGCGTGCGACGGGAGTGATCGTGTTCGACACCAGCGAGGGCGGTGAGACGCCCCGCATCTACGTCGTGCGGCCGGACGGGAGCAACCTGCACCAACTGGCGGGAACCGGCGAGGGGGCGTTTCTCCCGCGCCTGTCACCCGACGGTCGGCGGGTGGCCTACGTTTCCGCGGCCACGGGCACCGAGGAGATCTACGTGATCGGCCTGGGTGGGAGGGGCAAGCGCCAGGTCACGCATGGCGAGGCCTTCAGCAATTTCGCTCCGAGCTTCTCGCCTGACGGCTCGAGGATCGCGTTCTCGCGCTGCTCGCACTTCCTCGGCACCTGCGACATCGCCGTAATCGGGGTCGATGGCCAGGGCCTCCACACGGTCGCCGGCGGGCACTGGCATCACAACGATCCGGTCTACTCGCCGGACGGCCGAAGCATCGCATTCGGGAGCGACCAGGGCGGGTTCGACGGCGTGGTCCGTATCGTGCCCGCCGCCGGCGGCGCGGCGCGGCCGGTCTCGCCGGTGCGCCTCGCGGGCGGCAGGCCCGACTGGTCGTCCGATGGGCGCTGGATCACCTACACCGGAAACCTGCGCCACGGCCAGACGTTTCGCAGCCACCCGGACGGGTCGCACCTGCAGGTGATCAGCCAGGTCGGCGACGAGCTGATCTTCGCCGCCTTCTCGCCGGACGGGCGGATGCTCGTTGCGGAGAACGCGGGCGCGCCGCGACGCGGTCTGATGCTGATGAACGCCGACGGCAGCGGCAAGCGGCCGATCCCCCATCTCCCGGCGGGAGCCGGGTTCCCGGATTGGGGTGTGCTGCGATGATCCGCGCCTGCAGCGCACTGGTCGCATGCGCCCTCCTGCTGGCCGCCGGATCGATCACGGCCGCCGCCGCGCCGTCGACGGCGGGCATGCCCCGGACGCAGGCGGCAACCGCCCGTCACGATGGCCGCATCGCGTTCGACGCGTGCGGCGATACGGGTTGCGACATCTACACGGCGAACCCGGACGGGACCGCGGTGCGTCAGGTCACCGACAACGGCGTGAGCTTCATGCCCGACTGGTCTGCGGACGGTCGCTCGATCGCGTATGCGAGCGACGCGAGCGGCGCCACGGCGATCTGGATCGTTCGTGCCAACGGCACGCATTCGCGGCAGCTGACTCCGAACGAGGCGGACGCGGCGAACGTGTGGCCGCGGTTCGCTGCCGACGGGCGGACGGTCTTCTACACCAACTGCTTCACCGACGAGTGCGACGGGGGCATCTCCTCCATCCGCACCGACGGCTCGCACCAGCGCGTCGTCACGCCCGACAGCGGCGACTCGTACAACATCGGTACCCCGTCACCCGACGGCACGCGCATGGCGTTCATGCGCTGGCACGCTGGACGCGTGCTGATGCGGGTCTATCTCAAGCGCCTGTCCGGCTCGCGTCCCCGTCCCGAAATTCCGCTCACTCCACCGGCGCTCGAGGGCTGGGCACCCGACTGGTCGCCGTCAGGTGCCGACGTGATCTTCTCGAGCAACGTCTTCGCGAATCGACCCAATGGCGCGATCTACCGGGTCGCTGTCACGGACGGCGACCGCCCGGGCGCGCTCCGCAAGCTGACGCATCCGCGCTTCCCGCTCGATGACTGGTCTCCGGCATACGCTCCGCGCGGTGACCGGATCGTCTTCGTCTCCGACCGGCGGCACCCGCTCCGCGACGACAGCGACCTGTTCATCATGCGCAGCGGTGGCGGCGGTCTCCACCGGATGGCGCTTCCTCCCCGCTTGGACGGTCTCTACGTGGAGTGGCCCAGTTGGAGCACGGCGCCGCTCGAGGCGGCGGCCGGCTCCGGCAGGCGGTCTCGTCGTCGCGGTCGGTTGCGGGCCGGGCCGCGCTCTGCACAAGCATGCGGCGATACAGCGTCCTGGCTGCTGCGCTCCCGTCGCGCCGCCTCGGCTGCCGGCCTGCTCGGTAACGGTGCCGCACGGCGTCGCTGATCAGCGCTCACCTACACCGTGTGAGCGGCCGCGAGCCGTGCGGTGACCACCATCTCCGGCACGCCGCCGAGCGCCCGCGAGACCGGGCAGTCACGCTTCGCCTGATCGGCGAACTGCTCGAACTGCGCCTGGTCGATCCCGGGTACGTCGCCGTCGGTCTCCAGATCGATGCGGGCAAGCGTCGGGGCGCCGTCGATCGGGCGCAGCTCCACCCTCGCGCGCGTTCGCACGCTCGACGGTGCGTGACCCGCGGTGGCAAGGATGTTGGAGAGCGCCATGCTGAAGCAGGCGGCGTGCGCAGCCGCGATCAGCTCCTCGGGATTCGTCCCCTCGCCCTCCTCGAAGCGCGAACCGTACGAGTAGGCGCCCTCGAACACGCCGTCTCCGACGGTGAGGCGGCCCGTGCCGCCCTTCAGGTCTCCGCGCCACTCGGCGCTGCCGTTGCGAACTGCCATGGTGTCCTCCCGATGTCGTGGTGCTCAGACAGGTATGCCCATGCATCCGTGCGTTACACCGCCTGCTAGCGTTGCCCGGATGTCCGAGCGCCCCCCGTTTCCGCCCTTCACCGAGGAGACCGCGCGCCAGAAGGTGCTCGCCGCCGAGGCCGCCTGGAACACCCGCGACCCCGACCGCGTCGTGCTCGCCTACACCGAGGACACGGAGTGGCGGAACCGTGACGAGTTTCTCTCGGGGCGAGAGGAGGTGCACGCATTCCTGGTGCGCAAGTGGCAGAAGGAGCTCGACTACGTGCTGCGCAAGGATCTCTGGGCGTTCGCGGGGAACCGCATCGCCGTGCGTTTCCAGTACGAGTGGCACGATGCCGGCGGCCGGTGGTGGCGCTCCTACGGAAACGAGAACTGGGAGTTCGACGAGCGGGGTCTCATGCGCCGGCGTGAGGCGAGCATCAACGACGTGGCCATCCCAGAGCAGGACAGGCGCATCCACGCGCCTCGCTCTGAGGGCGACACGGCCGGCATCCCGCTGCGCTGACGCTCAGGCGGCCGCGAGCACGAGCAGATTGCCGGACGGGTCGCGCACGGACGGGCCGTCGGCGCTGTCCTCGACGGGGTGGCCCTCCCGGCGCAGCCGCTCCAGGAGCACGTCGCGCGCCGTCGCTCCGCGAAGCACGATGGTCGCGTGCCGCAGGGCAGCCATGCCGGGATCCGGCGGCGGTGCGCCCGCGCTCTCCCAGGTGTTCGCGCCGATGTGGTGGTGATAGCCGCCGGCAGCGAGAAATGCCGCCCGGGAGCCGAGCTGGGCCATCAGATCGAAGCCGAGGGCGTCCCTGTAGAACCGAACCGTGGGCTCGATCTCGGCGACGCGCAGATGGACGTGCCCCATCACGGTTCCGCCGGCCAGCCCCGTGAAGGGTGCGGTGGCCGGGTCGTCGAGCTCCCCAAACAGGCTGTCGACGTCGAGCGCGACCGTGGTCATCCGCGCCGCGACCTGGCCCTCCCACACCGACCGCGGACGGTCGCAGTAGATCTCGATACCGTGGCCGTCGGGGTCGCTCAGGTAGATCGCTTCGCTGACGAAATGGTCGGAGAGGCCCACGAGCTGCACCCGGTCGCGCGCGGCATGCGCCAGCCAGGACGCGAGATCCGCGCGCTCCGGCACGAGCAGCGCGAAGTGGTAGAGCCCCGTCCGGCCGGATGCCGGCGTCGCACCGGGGTGCTCGACGAGGTGCAGCAGCTCCCGGCCGCCCGTGCCGAGCGACGCCTCGGCGCCGTCCTGCCCCTGCACCTCCAGGCCGATCGCGCGCCGGTAGTAGTCGAGCGAGCGCTCGAGATCCGCGACCGTCAGGTGCACCGCGCCAAGCTCGAGGTCGGGGGGCAGCGGCGCGCCGGAGGTCGCCGCGTTCGCCTCGAGCTCCTCCGGATCCGGTGGGGCCGCGCCCGCCTCGAGCGGTGGTACGTCGTCGCGGGGCATCTACTGCTCGTAGTTCTCGACGACGTCCGGGCGGCGCGGCTGCGCGCCGTCGTCGTCGAGGCCGAACTCGCGCAGCGCCCGGCGCTGGCGCAGCAGATCCCAGTACTGGTCGAGCTGCACCTTGATGTCGTTCAGGCGCCGGCGGTCGGAGTCCGTCGACTCGCCGCGCGCCTCACGGTCCCAGAGCTCGTGCTCTTCCCGGACCAGACTCTCGATCATGCCCTGCACGTCGTTGTCGCTCATCGTCGCTCCCTTCGGGTGTGCCGGAAGCGTACCCGCGGCATGTGCGGCGGCCGGCCGCGCGTGCATCGCGGCTGCGGCGTCATCGCTGGACGTTGAACCAGGTGCCGCCGGGCCCCAGGTAGCTGAAGCCCTCGCCCCAGACGGCGATCGACTTGCCGGCGCTGGTCACGCTCATCTCGCCGTAGTCGCCGTAGATCTCGTCGAAGCCGCGCGCGTTGACGTAGCCCGTCGCTCCGGCCGGGGCGTCGTCGATCTCCACCGGCGACGACCAGCTGCGGCCGCCGTTCTGGGAGCTGCGGTACCAGACGTTCCAGGACCCGGCGCCGTCGCCGCCGGACGTCTGCATGTACCAGATGCGCGCGTCGCCGCCGCTTCCCGACGATGCCAGCCGCGGGCCGGTGGCATTCTCGCCGTTGGCGGAGACCGCCTGGCCCGCGCTCCACGTGCGACCCTCGTCGGTCGAGACCGAGATGTACACTCGCTGCGGTCCCAGCGCGGCTCCAGGTCCCTCGTAGGCGAACACGAGGTCGCCCTGGCCGTCGGTGACGACCGACGTCTGGCCGGTGTAGAAGTCCGGGCCGCAGCCCTCCGATGTACAGGGCTCGCCGACCGGCACCTTCGCGACGACCACGTTCTGCCAGTTCGCCCCGTTGTCGCGCGAGATGATCGCGTGGTGCCAGATCTCTCCGCCGACGACTTTTGAGCCTGAGTAGACGAGGCTGCTCTCGGAGAAGACGACCGTCCCGTCCTGCAGCACGCGGCCGTCGTAGGCGTAGTAGTAGCGCTTGTCGCTCGTCAGCTGCTGCTGCGTCCAGGTGGCGCCGGAGTCGTGCGACTGGCCGACGTAGAGGTCGCCGCCCTGTGGCCCGTTCCACGAGACGAACACATCCTTGCCGGTGGCGCTCATCGCAAGCTCCGGCTTGTCCGTCCAGGCGACGTTGCCATAGACGTGAACGGGCGTCGACCACGTCCGCCCATGATCGGTCGACTTCATGAAGACCGCGGAAAAGGCGCTCGTGCGGTCGGCGTTCAGAAACGACGCGTAGACCGCTCCCGTGCCGGGGACGACTTCGATGGTCGGGTCGTATTGCGCCTTGGCGCCCTCGCAGATGCAGATCGGCGCTTCGGGGCTCCACGTGGAACCGCCGTCGGACGAGACGGTGAGCGCGAGGAACGGCGTGGGGCAGTGGCTCGAGCAGGTCTTCGGCTGGCCGTAGCGCGTGGTCAGCATGTAGACGTAGGGCGCCCGCGGGTCCGCGGCGACGGCGGGCTCCCAGTCGTCCGTCGCAGCGTTCAGCAGCCGGGATCCGACCCAGCCAGAGGCGGGGGAGGTGGTAGAGGGGACGCCGCCACCGAAGCGGCCGTTGGTCTTCGCCGCGTTGAGCGCATCCAGCCGCCGGCCGGTGATGTTCGAGTCGGCATCTATCTCGTTGGAGCCGGCGCGGCCGGCGGCGGCGTGCGGGCCTTCGTTGCCGTCCCGAACGACGGCAACCGTCGCAAACGCTCCGGACACCAGCATCAGCACCACGAATACGATCCATGACCGGCGCATCTGGACCCCCCTTCGTCAGACGCCGGTGGAAGCGTACGGCGCGTCCGGCGCGACTTCAAGTGCCGGGGGGGCAACGGCCCCAGCCGGCGCGCTCGGTGTGTGTGGAGTGGGAGTGATTCATCTAGCCTCCCGCTCGATGCGACGAGCAGTGAGAGCCGCGGCCGCGGGGGCCACCGCCGCCGCCGTCTGGGTCGCCGTCGAGCCGGTCTGGCGCCGCGCCTTCCGAGGCCCGCACCGCGAGCTCCGTCTGGTGGGCCGCATGCTTGCGCCCGAGGCCGCCTGGAAGCCGGTCGGCCTGGCGGTGCACCTCATGAACGGCGCGATGTTCGGCATCGCCTTCGATCGGCTCGGCGGCCGCGGCGTGCGGCAGGCCGTGATTGCGGCGCAGGCCGAGAATGCCGTGCTGTGGCCGACGATGCTGATCGTGGACCGGCTTCACCCCGATGTGCGAAGCGGCGACTGGCCACCCCTGGCGCGCAACCCGCGCGTCGCGGCGCAGGAGGTTGCCAGCCATACCGTGTTCGGCGTCGTGCTGGGCACGCTGCTGGCCGACGACTGACCCGGTCAGCCCGGTGGCCGTCGCGCCGGTGAAAAAAACGTGCCAGGCACGTTTTTTTCACCCACCCTCGGTCGACCGGATCCGGGAGCGCGCCTCGAGCAGGAATGCGGCCCCGTCCGCGCCGCCGATGATGCGGTCGTAGGTCAGCGCAGCGCCCTTGAAGCTCGGGTCGTCGAAGAACGGATCGATGCGACCGGCCCACGGCGATGCGTAGAGATACGGCTGGGGGTGGTGACGATCGCCGGGCGAGCCGCCGTACGTCCCGCGGTGGCCGGCGCCCTGGTCGCCGAGATCGACGGCCGCATCGAAGTGCTCGGGCCAGAGGCGCACAGGGGAGGCGTCGTCGGCCGGCTGCGCCTCCCGGCGCAGGCCCTCGAGCAGCTCGGTCGTGTAGGCGTACCAGGCGGCCAGCTCGGCCGCCGCGTCCGGATCGACCCGCAGCGGCTCGTCGAGGTCGCCGTGCGGCGGCACGTCGAACAGCTCCTGCTGCGCGACGTCCGGTTCGATGCCGACGAACGCCGCCATCGCGCGGAGCGAGGTGATCGACGTGCGCCGGGCGCGGCCGCCCCGCTCGTCCACCAGCGCGGTTCCGTCGACCCTGATCCCGCCGTTGCGGAGCAGCGTCGTGCCGAAGCCGCCCGGCGTCGCCTGCAGCACGATCTCGTTCCCGGTCGCGAGACGCTGGGCCGGCGACACGACGTACACGGCGAGCCGGTGCAGTGCGTCGCGGGTCGTCGCGAACGCGGGGGAGAGCGGTGCGGTCGGTGCGGACGCCATGGGAAACGGTACCCCGAGATTTCGCGCCGTTGCATCGGTACGGTGTGCCGATGATCGCCCCCTTCGCGATGCAGCTGCCGGTTCGCGTCCGGTTCGGCGAGAATGCGGTCCGCGCGCTGCCGGAGATCGTCGCAGGCCGGCGCGCGCTTGTCGTCGGTGAGGCGCCCGTGCTATCGATCCCCGCGGTGGCCGGGGCGATCGAGGGCCTCCCCGTCTATGAGAAGTCACCGGGGGAACCGACCTTCGAGCTGGTCGCCGACGCCGCGGAGCGGGTGGCCGCACAGCGGCCCGACGTGCTCGTCGCCGTGGGCGGCGGCTCAGCGCTCGATCTCGCGAAGGCGGCACGGCTCGTGACCGAGACCGGCCGGCCGCTCCGCGCGTTCGTCGATGGTGCTCCGGTGCCGGCCCCCGTCATGGAGCTCGTCGCCGTGCCCACGACGTCGGGCACGGGCAGTGAGGTGTCGGGCGGAACGGTGGTCGTCGACCGGGATGAGGGTCGCAAGCGCGGGGTCGCACATCCCCTCATGCGCGCGCAGGATGCGCTGGTCGATCCGCTGCTGACGCTCGGGCTGCCGGCCGATGCCACGGCCCACACGGGCATCGACGCGCTCGCGCAGGCGATCGGCGGCGTGATCGTCTCAAACGGGAACCCGGCGTCGGTCGCCCTCGGCCTGGAGGCATGCCGCCACGTGGCCGCGGGGCTGGAGTCCGCGGTGCGGGACGGCGCCGACCGCGAGGCGCGATCCCGCATGAGCCTGGCCAGCCTTCTGGCGGGCCTGTCCATGAACCTGTCCGACTGCGGGGCCGACCATGCGCTCGGGCACTCGATCGGCTCGACGCTGGGACTGCCGCATGGACTGACCGTCGGCCTGGTGCTCGCGGAGACGCTGGAGGTCAACAGGCCCGCCTGTGCACCGCTGCTCGACCGGGTGGCCGACGCACTGGGCCAGCCGGACGACGGCAGCGGCGACGGCAGCCGCGCGATCGCGGCCGTGCGACGGCTCCTGGCCGCGGTCGGGTTTCCGACGATCCGGCAGGCGGGGGTGGAGGAGCGGCATGTCGAGCACCTCGTCGAGCTTTCGATGGCGGATTACTGCCTGACGGTGAATCCCCGCGTCTGGGACGCGGGCGACGTGCGGACGGCATACGACGCGGCCCTCGCGCTCGAGCATCGCTGAGGTGCCGGCGAACGCCGACGGCCCCCGGGGTCAGATCTCGATCTGGACCGCTCCGTCCGACTCGCGCGCCGGGTAGGTGGTCAGCGACTCGACAGCCGGCCCGACCAGCGCCTCGCCCGAGCGGATGTCGAAATAGGACCCGTGGCAGTAGCACTCGACCCGGTGCTCGACGAACTCCCCTTCCCACAGCGGGCACTCCTCGTGCGTGCAGTAGCCGTCGAACGCGAACAGCGCTCCGTCCCGGCGGGCCACCACCACCGGCTCGCCGCGAACGTCGACCTGCAGCATCTCGCCCTCCGGGACGTCTTCCGGCGTCCCGACCGTCGTCCACTCCGCCATCACAACCCTCACAGGTGGTGCGTGTACTCGCGAAACTCCCAGTCGGTCACGTACTTCTTCGCGCGGTCGAGCTCGTTGCCCTTGATCGTGAGGAAGGTCGAGACCAGCTCCTCACCCATCGCGTCCTTGATCACGCTGTCCGCGTCGAGCGCCTCGAGCGCCGCGTCGAACGTGCGGGGCAGCGGCATGCACTCGCCGGCCCGCTCGTCCTCGTAGATCAGCCCGACGAACGGCTCCGGCGGCTCGAGCTCGCGCGCGATCCCGTCCAGGCCGGCGAACAGCGCCGCCGCCGCCGCCAGGTACACGTTCGCGGCCCCGTCGCCCAGCCGCAGCTCGATGCGCGTGGCACCGCCGCGCTCGCGCGGCACCCGCGCGAGGCACAGGCGGTTGTCGTGCCCCCAGCTGACGAGCGTCGGCACCAGCGCCTCCTCGATGATGCGGCGGTAGGCATTCGTCGTCGGGTTGAAGAAGGCCATCAGCGCCGGCCCGTGCTCGAGCAGCCCGGCGAGGAAGTGGTGCGCGACGTCCGACAGGCCCTCGCCGCGGTCGCCGTTCAGCAGGTTCACCCCGCTGTCGTCCGACAGCGACAGGTGCAGATGAAAGCCCGACCCCTCGTCGTCGTTCCACGGCTTGCCGATGAACGTCGCCAGCAGGCCGTCCAGCACCGCCATCTCCTTGACCAGGTTCTTGAACAGGTACGCCCGGTCGGAGGCGTCCAGCGCCTCGGAGTGCCGCAGGTTGATCTCGTACTGTGCGCGTCCGAACTCGTGGTTGGCCGCGTAGGTGTCGAGGCGCATGTCTGAGGACGCGTGCAGCATCCGCCGCAGGAGGTTCTTCGGATCGGCCATCGCGCCGACGGTGTAGACGTGGCTGTCGTTGTCGACGTACCGGCGGTAGCCGTTCGGGGCAGTCGGGTCGGGCGTGCACAGGTAGAACTCGAGCTCTGGGCCGAGCACCGGCACGAGCCCGCGCTCGGTGTAGCCGGCGATCGCCCGCTTCAGCACGCCGCGGGAGTCGACCCCGTACGGCGAGCCGTCCATCCGCTCGAGGTCGGCCAGGCACACCGCCACCTCGGGGTCCCAGGGCACGCGGCGAAGCGTCGCCTCGTCGGGCCGCGCCACGATGTCCTGGAACCCGTGCTCGAACCCCGCGACCACGTTGTGGCGCAGGTCGACCGTCATGATCGCCTCGCAGTAGGCGGCGCCGTCCTCGATCAGGTGCTGGAAGTACCCGGCGGGGAACTCCTTTCCGCGCGCGATGCCGTGCAGGTCGGGATAGCTCAGGCGCACCGTCGTGACGCCGTCCTTGACGAGCTGATCCAGCGTTTCGGCCATCTACCGCCCTTTCCGAGATGTCGGTCGTCGAGAGGCTACGCGGTCGTCACCCGGACGGGCATCGACTTGTACGCGTTGGTGAAGTTGGAGTGCAGCCGCCGCGCCGGCCCCCCCGGCTCGACCGCGGTGACGCGCGGGAGCAGCTCTTCGAACATGATCCGCGTCTCGAGCTTCGCGAGGTGCGCGCCCAGGCAGAAGTGCGGGCCGCCGCGTCCGAAGGTGATGTGGTTGTTCGGCTTGCGTGTGACGTCGAAGCTGTGCGGGTCCGGGAACTGCCGCTCGTCGTAGTTGCCCGAGATCAGCCACACGACCACCTTATCGCCCTCGCGGATGCGCTCGCCGTGCAGCTCGACGTCGGCCGTCGCGGTGCGCCGAAAGTGGATGACCGGCGACGCCCAGCGCATGATCTCCTCCGTCGCGGTCGTCATCAGCTCCGGCTGCTCCCGCAGGCGCTGCATGACGTTCGGGTTCTCCATCAGCACCTGCATGCCGTGTGCGATCGACTGGCGGGTCGTCTCGTTGCCGGCCACGACCAGGAGCAGGAACATCGTGTCGAACTCCCGCTCGGTGAGGCGGTTGCCGTCCTCGTCCTCCCACATCACGAGCTTCGACACCAGGTCGTCGCGGGGATCCTTTCGCCGTTCGGACGCGATCCGGTGCCCGTAGTTGAACAGCTCCATCGCGAAGGGGCTGCGGAACGGGTACAGGCGGTACTTCGCGCTCTCCGGACTGGCCGGGTGGAGCCCGCCGAGGTCGGGGTCCGTGTTGCCGATCATCTTGTCGCCCCACTCGATCAGCTGCTCGTCGTCCTCGAGCGGCACGCCCAGGATGCGGCAGAGCACCTGGATCGGCAGCTCCTTTGCGACCTCCTCGACGAAGTCGAACTCACCCTTCGGCAGCGCGTCGTCGAGGATCTGCCTCGTCAGCGTGCGCAGCAGGTCCTCGTATGCGGCCACGGCTCGCGGAGTGAACCCCTTGTTCACGATCGCGCGCAGGCTCGAGTGCTTCGGCGGGTCCGTGTCGAGCATCGACTTGCGCGCCGCGAGCTGGTCGGGGTCGAGGTCCTCGAGCGCGGTCGCGCCCGTCTCCGAGGAGAACGTGCGCCAGTCCTTCATCACGGCGACGACGTCGTCGTAGCGGGTGATGCACCAGAAGCCGTTGCCGTGCTCCCAGTCGTACCAGTGCACGGGCGACTCGTTGCGGAGCAGCTCGAACGTCTCGTGGGGGACGCGCTCGGCAAACGCGTCGTTGTCCAGGTAGACATCGGACAGCGTGATGCTCATCTCGTCGTCCCGTCCGAGATCTGGAGCGTCTTCAGATCCGAGTAGAAGTCGAGCGCGTAGTCGCCCCCCTCGCGGCCGATGCCGCTGATGCCGATGCCGCCGAACGGGGCCGTCAGGTCGCGGATCAGGAACGTGTTGACCCAGACGGTGCCCGCGCGCACGGCGCGCCCGACCCGCTCCGCACGCTCGTGCGACCCGGTGTAGACGATGCCGGACAGCCCGTAGCGGGTCGAGTTCGCGAGGGCGATGGCCTCGGTCTCGTCGTGGAAGGCCTGGAAGGTCAGCACGGGCCCGAACACCTCTCGCTGGACGACCTCGGAGTCGTTCGACCGCGGCTCGATCAGCGTCGGCTCGTACCAGAGCCCGCCGATCTCGGCTCGGCGGCCGCCGCGAACGATCCGGTCGCCGGCCGCTCTGGCCCGCTCCACGAAGCCCTCGACCCGCGCCAGGTGGTCGGGGTGGATCAGCGGAGAAATGGTGGTGCGCTCATCGCGCGGGTCGCCCAGCACCTGGGCATCGACACCGGCATGGAACCGCGCGAGGAACGCGTCGCGCACCGATTCCTCGACCAGCAGCCGGGTGCCCGCCAGGCAGACCTGGCCGGCGTCGTCGTACTGGCCGGCAGCCTTCGCGGCGGCGGCGTCGAGGTCGGCGTCCGCGAACACGATCAGCGGCCCCTTGCCCCCGAGCTCTGCCGTGAACGGGACGAGGTTCGCCGCGGCCGAGAGGCCTATAGAGCGGCCGGTCTCCGGCGAGCCGGTGAAGCTGATGCGGCGGACGCCTTCGTCGGACACCAGCGCGGCGCCCGCCTCCTCTCCGATCCCCTGCAGCACGTTGAACACGCCGGGCGGGAACCCCGCCTGCGCCGTCAGGTCGGCGAGCAGCGAGCAGGAGAGCGGCGCCCACTCGGGTGGCTTCAGGATCACCGTGCAGCCGGCTGCCAGCCCGGGCGCCGTCTTCCAGGTCGACAACATGAACGGGGCGTTCCACGGCGTGATCACGGCCGCCGGGCCGCTCGGCATGCGGATCACGCGGTTCTGGGTGCCGTTCGACTCCCACACGCGCTCCTGGTAGCCGGCCGCCAGGTCGGCGTAGGCGCGGAAGTTGCGCGCGCCGCGTGCGATCACCCGGGCCTTGAGCGAGCGCTCGAGCATGGCCATGTCGAGGCACTCGACCGTCGCGATGCGATCGATGTTCGCGTCGATCAGATCCGCAAGGCGGCGGAGCACCCGTCCGCGGCCTTCTGCTCCCATCGCCGCCCACTCGGGCCAGGCCGCCCGGGCCGCCTCGACCGCTGCGGCCGCCTCCCGCGCGCCCCCGCGGGCGACGTGCGCCAGCACCTGCGCGTCGATGGGCGAGATCACCTCGAAGCGGTCGTCGCTCCCGACCCGCTCGCCGCCGATGTAGTGGTCGGGCGAGACGTCGATGTCGACCTTCGCCGAGGCGCTCACGACTGAAACTCCATCAACCCGATCTCCACCGCGCTCATCCCGCCGTCGACCGTGATCACGCTGCCGTTCACATACGCGGCGGCCGGTGACAGCAGCCAGGACACGAGTCCGGCCACCTCCTCGGGGTCGCCCGGCCGGCGGACGGGGGCGCGACGGGTCGCCAGTGCGTAGGCGCCCTCACGATCGGTGCCATGGATGGCTGCGAGGTCGTCCATGGAGCCGTCCGCCATGTCGGTGCGGATCCATCCGGGGCACACGGCGTTCGCCCGCACGCCGCGCGGGCCGAAGTCGACTGCGATCGACCGCACGGCCATGTTGAGGCCCGCCTTGCTCGTGCAGTAGGCGGCCGATCCGGCGCCCGCGCGCAGCCCGCCGACGGACGAGATCGCGACGAGCGACCCGCGGCGGTCGACGAGGTGGGGGAGCGCCGCGCGCGCCGTCAGGTAGAAGCCGGTCAGGTTGACCCGCAGCACCTCGTCCCAGCCGGCCGGATCCTGTTCGACCACGTCGCCGCCGCCGGCGATCCCGGCGCACCACGCCAGCGCGTCGATGCCCCCGTGGGCGTCGACCGCCGCCTGGACGGCCGCCTCGGCCTGGACGCGGTCCCCACAGTCCGCCGTCACGGCCAGGCCGCCGATCTCGGCGGCCACCGCATCGAGCGGTGCTCGCCGGCGGCCCGCGACGACCACGTCGTAGCCGTCGGCCGCCAGCCGCCGGGCCACGGCCGAGCCGATGCCGCTTCCGCCGCCGGTGACCAGAGCGCAGCGGATCACGGCTCGACGGTCTCCAGGTCGTCCACCGTGTAGGCGAACTGGAAGCGGAACCCTTCGCCGACCCGCACCGGCGCGAGCGCGTCGTGCTCCTCCCCAGGTGCCGGATGCAGACGCAGCGTGGCCGGACCGACCCGGATCTCGGACGCCGAGCGGTCGCTCGACCGCGCGCGGACGAGCTCGTCGACGGCTGGGTCATTCCACCGGCCGGCGGCGAGGCGGGGGAAATGGCGCCGGTTCAGCAGCGGCGGGTCGTTGTGCGTCGGCCCAGACTGGCTGACGCGCTCGGGCGTGACGGTGCCCTCGGCGAGCAGCCGCCCGTGTGCCGTCAGCGTGCCGGCGAACGTCCGGCCCTCGGCCCTGCAGTCGAGGCCGAAGCTGCGCGTGATGTGGACGTCCCCGAGCTTCTTCGGGAACCCCTGGATCCATCCCCGGATCAGGGCGAAGTCCTTGTCGACCCAGATGTAGGGGCAGGTCGTGACGTGCTCGTCGCCGAGCATGGCGTTGACGACGATGAAGAACTCCTTGTACTGCCCGCGCACGGGGTCGAGCAGCTCGGCGCCCGAGTCGGAGCACGACTGCCAGTCGACGAACAGGGCGGCGCAGCGGCCGGGGTCGTCCGGGTAGGGGGCAAGCCGCGGAGGGAGCACGGCGGCGACCGCGTCGGGCTCCGCCCAGTACTCGATCACCAGGAAGTCGCCGACGTAGTGCCAGGGCGGCGATGGGATGATCGACGCCATGCCACCGGGTGAGAGCGGCAGCGAGAAGCCCTTCGGGCCGCCGTTCACGGCCGCTCCAGCGAGCCGACCACTTCGTACATGATCGCCTCGTCGGCCGGTGCCACGTCGATCCCCAGCCGCTCGCGTGCCGCCTCGATCTCCCGCATTGCGTCCTCGGCGGCCTCCGGATCGTCGAACACCGTGATCGAGACCGCGGAGCCGTCGGGCGCCATGCAGTGGTAGAGCGCGTGCACGCCCTCCACGCCGCGCAGCGACTCGATCACCCATTCCGACCGGTCGAGCCCGAGATCGTCGCGCCCGGCGGCGAACCGGGCCACGCGCACGATCACGAGGGCTGCTCCTGCAGGAACTGCTCGACCAGCGATTCGGCGAACGCCTTGTCCGCGATCTTGTAGGCCAGCGCGGTCATCCGCCACGAGTCGGAGAGGTAGAAGCGCTCGTACAGCTCGCCGCGGCCCCCCAGGTCGCTGCCGATGTAGTCCCAGGCCAGGCGGAACAGCCGGATCCTCCGCTCGGCGTCGGCACCCGCGGCCTGGTAGTACTTCTCGATCTGCTCGGCGAGCGGACCCTGGATGTCGGCGACCGACGGGGTCGCCATGAACCCGCCGCCCCCGATCAGCTGCAGCAGCTCGTTGACGTAGGGCAGCCACTTCGGCATCTCGCCGCGGAGCGCGAGGAACGGGCGGTCGTCCGGATACCAGACGCCGCCCTCGTCGAGCGACGACCCGGCCTCCGCCGAGACCAGGCCGGAGCGCGTCAGCTCGACCATGTTCCAGATCTGCCCGAGCTTCTCCTGGATGTGGTCGAAGCGGACGACGCCGGTCGTGTTGGCGATCAGATGGCCGAGCCCGAGCGCGAACGAGAGCTTGACGTACGCGCGCGTGAACGCCTGATGCATGATGTGGCCGCGCCAGCCGGTGTCGCTGATCACCTCCGAGTAGCCCTCGGTATCACCGCAGAGGAACAACCGGTTCTTCGGCACCTCGACGTCGTCGAAGATGACAACGGCGTCCATCTCGTCGAACCTGGACGACAGCGGGTAGTCGAACGTGCTGCGCTGCTTCGAGTAGCTGTCCCGGCAGATGAACTTCAGGCCCGGCGTCCCCATCGGGATGGCGAACGCAAGCGCGTAGTTGCCGTCCTGGGGGCGGATGTCCGACCCCGGGTAGATCGTGAGCTCGTCGGCGTACGGCGCCAGCGTCGCGAGCATCCGGGCGCCGCGCACGGTGATGTGGTTCTCGGTCTCGCCGACCTTGTGGAGCGCCACCTCGCCGGCCGCCTGCTCCGCCTCGGGCTTCGAGCGGTCGACCTGCGGGTTCATGATCGAGTGCGTGGTGGACAGGTCGCGGTCGCGCATCTCCTTCTGGTAGGCGACCACGTTCGCCGCGCCCTGCTCGTTGCCGCGCCGCGCCCACACGTCGGCGCGCCCGGCGAAGCATGCGAACGTCACGTTCAGGTAGTCGGGCGTGCGGCCCATCATCCCGGCGGTGGCCGCCGCCGTCAGCTCGATCGCGCGCCGGCGCCGCTCGAGATCCCCCCTGCTGCGCGGGATCAGGTGCGTGACGTTCACGAGCCGGCCGTCGTCGGGCGACGGCGCGAGCATCTCGCCGGCGTGCTCGTGCTGGAGGTCGAAGACGCGCGCCATCGTCCGGGCGGCCTCCGCGAGCTGCGGGTGGTCGAGCGGATGCGTGATCTTCTCGCCGTTCAGCCAGATCTCGCGGGCGTCGCCTCGCAGCCCGTCGAGGAACTGCTGGCCCGTCCGCGCTGCGGTCGGTGTCTCCTGTGTCGTCTCGGCGGTCGCCATCATGCCTCCTGGTGCGTCAGCGGTGGGAGCGGCTCTCCCTTCGCCAGCAGGCCCTCCCGCTCGTAGCGGACGGCCTCGGCGTCGAACCGGAAGTACGAGCGGGGCGGCAGGATCCCCCACGCGTTTGAGGAGTGGGGGGTGTCGTCCCAGTCGCGCGGCTCGTGGTCGGGCTCGAGCTGCTCCATGTCGCAGTAGCACTCGACCAGCATCTCCTCCTCCTGCAGGCGGACATACGCGCAGAGGTTTTGCGCGAGTGCGTGGCGCAGCGGGCCCCAGACCAGCCAGCGGCCGTGCTGCGCGAGATGGTCGAACAGCACGCGCAGCTCGCCCCAGTCGACGTACTCCCACGCCAGATGGTGGAAATGCGCGTAGTCGAACTGGACGAGCGCCATGGAGTGGTGGTCGGAGTTGATCGAGAACCAGTTCCCGGCACCGAGCAGCCGGTCGGAGATGCGCATGCCGAGCACGTCGGTGTAGAAGGCGGTCTGGGCATCGAGGTCGGTCGTCAGCAGGTTCACGTGGCCGAGCTTGCGCGGCCGCAGTCCCGGAAGCGTCGAGGTCTCGCGGGCAACCGGCGGGCGGCGGTCCTCCTCCTCCCGGTACGGCATCAGCTCGAGGCCGTTGCCGTCGAGGTCGGCAAGGTGCAGCGCGCCGTCGCGGTGCTCGTAGGGGATGCCGTGCGTGTCGAGATGCCGGGCGGCCTGCTCCAGCGAGCACCCGCGCCGAAGCTCCCAGCCGGTGTGGTCGTGGCCGGGGTCGCCGATGCCGATCAGCTCGAGCGAATACGGCTCGTAGCCGCAGCGCAGGTAGGCGTGATGGCCGACCCGCTCCACCTCGGTGAGACCGAACTGGATCGACCACCGGGCGGCGGCCTCGTCGACGTCCTCGACGCGGAGCGCAGCGTGATCGATGCGGCGGATCTCGATCATGAGCGGTTCACCATCCCTTCTGCCACTGCCCGCTCGGCCTCGTCTTCAGGCATGGCGAGGGCGACGTGGAGCGTGTTGGCCGAGACCTGCAGCTGGTCGCCGGGGCCCGAGAGGTCGACGTCCCAGTCGACCACCGTGTTCGAGAGCCGGCCGAGACCGCTCACCTCGACCTCGACGACGTCGCCCGGCTCCATCGGGCGCGAGTGCGCGGGCGTGCCGGAGAGGATGACGTCGCCGGGCAGGAGCGTGATCGTCCGGCACAGGTCCGCGAGCAGGTACGAGATCGGCCAGATCAGATCCGCGGAGGTGCCCCGCTGGACCACCTCGCCGTTCAGGAAGGTGCGGATCTCGAAGTCGGCCGGGTCGAACTCGCTCGCGGGCACGAGCTCGGGCCCGATCGGGCAGAAGCCGTCCTGACCCTTGACCCGCAGCATCGATCCTCGGTCGGCGTGGCGGAAATCGTGCAGTCCGACATCGTTCGCGCAGGCGTATCCGGCGACGTGCTCGAGCACCTGTGGCTCGGGCACCCCGTGCATGGGCCGGCCGACGACCACGGCGACCTCGCCCTCGTAGTTCAGGAACCGCGCGCCGCGCGGACGGCGCAGCACGCCGCGGTGGCCGTTCAGCGTCGTCGGCGGCTTCATGAAGTACGACGGCTCGGGCGGCGTGCGGGCGGCGTACTCCTCGACCCGGCTGCGGTACGTCAGGTGCGTGGCGATGATCTTGGTGGGCTCGACCGGTGCGAGGAACTCCGCGTCCGCCTCGCGAACCGTGCCGCCGTCGTCGAGCACGACGTTCCCGCCGTCGAGCCGCCCCCACCGCGGGGACCCCTCGACCAGCACGCGGACGCGACGCTCAGGCACGATTGGATACAATATGCGGTTTCCTGCGGAGGTGCAAGGCCCGCGCGCGGGCCCCTCTGCGGCCCGGTGACTGCGGCGCTACAGTGCCCGGCGTTCAGCGAGCCAGGAGGAGCGATGCAGCAGCAGACCGCACATGAGCGAGGCCTCGAGCGGCTGAAGCTGCTCGGCGACGAGCCGGGAGGCGACGCCTTCATCGAGCGCATGGGCAGCCCGATGGGAGATTGGCTCGTGGACTGGGTGTTCGGCGAGGTGCACACCCGCGAGGGGCTCACGCCGCGCGAGCGCGAGCTGATCATCGTCGCCGTGCTGACGGCGATCGGAAGCTCCGACCCGCAGGTGGCGGCGCACATCCGCGCGCTCCGCGCGATCGACGTGCCCTGGGTGGAGATCGAGGAGACGATCCTCCAGACAGCGCCCTACGCGGGGATCCCGCGGGCCATCAACGCGCTCAAGGTGCTGCGCACGGAGCAGGGCCGATGAGGGCGGTGCGGTTCGTCGATCCCGGGGGCGAGGTGAAGCTCGGCCGGCTGGACGGAGACACGGTCGTCGAGGCCGGGCCGGCCGGCCCGCGCGGGTTCATCCCGGATCGGGACGGGTGGGAGCGGATCGCCAACGCGTCGGGTATCGGGCACCAGGTCGACGATGTGCGGCTGCTGCACCCGACGTCGCCCGGCAAGCTGATGGCGATTGGCCTGAACTACCGCGACCACGCGGAGGAGTCGGAGCTGGACATCCCGGCGGTGCCGGTGGTGTTCGCAAAATGGACGACGTCGCTGATCGGGCACCGGGAGCCGATCGTCGTGCCTCGTGAGGAGACGCGCCCGGACTACGAGGGGGAGGTCGCGGTCGTGCTCGCGCACGACGTGTACCGCGCGAACGAGGATCAGGCGCGGGCCGCCGTCGGCGGCATATCGGCGTTCCATGACGTTTCGGGCCGGCGCGCGCAGCTCGAGACCCCGCTGCGGCAGTTCACGCTGGGGAAGAGCTTCGATACCTTCGCGCCGATGGGCCCGAGCGTCGCAAGCGCGGACGGCCTCGATCTCGGGGACATCGACATCTCGACGTCGGTCAACGGCGAGGAGCGGCAGTCGTCGAACACGCGGAATCTGATCTTCTCGGTCGTCGACCTGATCGTCTACCTGTCGAAGGGGATGACGCTGCAAGCGGGCGACATCATCGCGACCGGCACACCCGGCGGAGTGGGGGACTCCCGGCAGCCGCCGGCGTACCTCGGCGAGGGTGACGTGGTCGAGGTGCGGGTGACCGGCGTGGGGACGCTGTCGAACCCGGTGACGCTGGAGGGATGAGCCTCCGGCGGGCCTGCCCCGGCAGGGGGCTGATCCGGCCGGCCGGCACCCGACGCTCGTGGTGGGGCTGCCGGGTCAGCCCCTGTGGGGCAGACCCGGGACTGATCGTGCGGGCCGGCCGGCACCCGACGCTTGTGGTGGGTCTGCCGGGTCAGCCCCTGTGGGGCAGACCCGGGGCTGATCGTGCGGGTCGGCACCCGGCGCTCGGGTCTGCCCCCGGAAGGGGGCTGACCCGGCCGGCCGGCACCCGACGCTCGTGATGGGTCTGCCCGCTCAGCACGCTACGCCCGGTGCACGACCCGGCCGTCGACAACCGTCAGCAGCACCGGCAGCTGCGGTAGATCGTCCGCGTCGCATTCGACCGGATCTTCCGCGAACGCCGTCAGATCCCCCCGGAAGCCTGGCGCGATTCGCCCTGCCAGCGCCTGGTCATCGACCGCCCGGGCCGCGTGGGTCGTGTAGCCCTCGAGGGCCTCGATCCCCGTGAGCCGCTGCTGCGGCAGGTACGCATCCGCCGCGCGGTCGCCGGGATGGCGGCGCAGGCGCGCCCAGGCCATGCCGGCCCGCGGGTCGTACCCCGCGACCGGCCAATCAGAGCCAAGCGCCAGCACCGCTCCCGTCCGGCGGATCTCGCCGATCCGGAATGCGCGGCCCGCCCGGTCGCGACCGAGCGAGGTGCTCCACGGGTCGCTCATGTCGGGCCGCATCCACTGCAGGTGGATGGCCTGCTGGGACGCCACGACGCCCTCCGCGGCGAAGCGGGGAAGCTGGTCGTCCTGGAGCGTCTCGATGTGCTCGACCCGGTGGGGCCCCCGCGCCACGCGACCCGCCCGCCGGTACGCGTCGAGCGCACACCGCACGGCGCGGTCGCCGATCGCATGGGTGATGGAAGGAGCGCCCGCGCGCGCGAACCGCGCGATCGCCTCCGCGTACCGCTCGGGGTCGGGCCAGTTCGGCTCCGTGCCGCGGCCATGGGTGTCCGGCTGCTCGAGCCACGCGGTGCCTGACTCGACTACGCCGTCGATGAAGAACTTCGCCCAGCCCGACCGCCACAGCCGTCCACCCTGCGCGCCGGCCGCAATCGCCTCGTCGATCTCGTCGTCGGTCATCGCCGGCTGCACGGTGAACGGCACGACCTGGCGGACGGTGAGCCGGTCGGTGCGCTCGAGGTCACGGCACTCGTCGGGCGTTGCGAGCGTCCCGTCCATCATGTGGCACGCGGTCAGCCCGACACGGTTCATCGCCGCGAGCGCATCCGCGATCAGCTCGAGGCGCTCGTCGCGGGTCGGCTCGGGCATCGCCACGGCGACCAGCTGGACGGCGTTCTCACGCAGCTCACCGGTCGGGCGCCCGTCGGGCCGGCACACGATCTCGGAGGCGTCGTCGAATGTGCGAGCGCCCGTGATCCCGGCCGCCGCCAGTGCGGGCGGGGTGGCGATCGCAGTATGGAAGTCGAAGAAGCTGAGCAGGGCCGGGTTACCGCCCACCGCCGCCTCGAACAGCTCGCCGCTCGCCTCGATCCCGTCGAATACCCGGTACTCGAGCGAATAGCCCGTGATCCATGCGCCCTCGCCGCAGCGGCGCCGCTCCTGGGCCAGCCGTTCGCGCACCTCGTCCACCGTAGCCGCGCCGGAGAGGTCGGCTCCGCGGGTCTCGAGCGCGCCCATGAACGGATGCATGTGGCTGTCGGTAAGCCCGGGCACGATCGCCATCCCGGCGCCGTCGAGGTGCTCGGACCCTGCCGGAGCGGCACGGCGCACCTCATCGTCGTCACCGACGGCAACGATGGTGCCCTCGGCGATGGCGAGAGCCGTTGCCTGGGGACGAGACGGGTCGAGCGTCCGCACCCGGGCGCCCGTGACGAGCAGATCGTGCATCGGCTCTACGCTACCGCAGGCGCAACGGGTGGGTGTGCCTCAATGTGGACGCGGGTGAGCCGCTCCGCCTCGTCGGCGTCGCCGATCTCGATCGCATCCGTGATCCGCTCGTGCTCCTCGGCCCACGCCTCCACGCCGGCCGGCTCGGCGGCCTGAGCCTGGTAGATCGGCACGCCGATCCGCGGCACCCAGAGCATCTCGGCGAAGCGGGTGAGGTGCGGGTTGCCGGACGCGGTGGCGAGGGCGATGTGGAACGCGCGGTTCGCGGCGAAGCTGCCGGCCTTGTCCTCCGCCGCGGCCCGCTGCTGGGCGATCGCGCCGCGCATGGCCGCGATCGCGCCGGCGTCCCGCCGCTCGGCGGCCAGTCGCGCGGCGCCCGGCTCGAGCGCGACCCGCGCCGACCACGCGTGCCGCATGTCGCCGAAGTCGAGCTCGGACACGGTGGCTCCGCGATTGGGGGAGAACTCGACGAGGCCCTCGGTCGACAGCCGGCGCAGCGCCTCGCGGAGCGGCGTGCGCGACACGCCCAGCTCGTCGGCCAGCGACGCCTGCCGGAGCTTGGTGCCGCGCGGCAGATCGCCCGACAGGATGCGCTCGCGGAGCGCCGAATAGACGTGGTCGACGACGCTCTGGATCTGGAGCGGCCCGATGGCCGGCTGGACGCTCATGGTCTTTGCATACATTACGCCGTCGTCGTGCCCGGTCAAGGCGGGAAGGCTTGACAGCCGTCCGCGTCGGATGCGAATGTATCCAATCGAACCGACCGAGGAGGGAGTCATGGCAGCAACGGCACCGTCGCCGACTCGTGGCGGTGAGTTGGGCGAGCGGCGGCTCGGGACGATCCACGCGGTCGCGCAGGCGCTCGCGATCGGGCCCATGTTCTCGGTCGCGCTCGTGTTGGGAGGGGTGTCCCGCCCCGATATCGGCGCCGGCTGGAACGCCGCGCTGGCGGTGCTGGTCGCCGGCGCGGGAGTGCTCGCCATCGCCTACTCGCTGTCGCTGTTCGCGCGGCAGTTCGCGGGTGCGGGAGCCGTCTATGAGTATCTCACCCACGGCGCGCACCCAAGTCTCGGCATCTTCACGGCCGGCATCTTCTTCGTCGGCACGCTGTTCCTCGGCGGCGGCGGCATCTACCTCGGGCTCGGCATCCTCGCCAACGGCTTCTGGGCCGCCCACATCGGCGATGCGAGCAACGCACCGGCCTGGTGGGTGCTCGGCGGCATCGCGCTCGCCATCGTGCTCGCCCTCAACTACCTCGGCGTTCGCATCGCGATCCGCGCCATGCTCACGTTCGCGGCCATCTCGTTCATCCCCATGCTGCTCCTGGCACTGATCATCATCGTCAAGGACGGCGAGGGCGGAAACACGCTGACGATGTTCAACCCGGGCGAGACGTCGCTGTTCGGCGTCACGGGCGGCGGTGTGCTGGGCGGCGTGCTGCTCGGCATCCTGCTCTTCGTCGGCTTCGAGGCGGCCGCGTCGATCGGCGAGGAGAGCGCCGACCCGCATCGCTCGATCCCCCGGGCACTGCTCTGGACGGTCGGCGTCTCGAGCGTCTTCTTCGTGATCATGGCCTACGCGTTCTCGATCGGCTACGGCAAGGGCGCCGTCTCGCAGGGCGCGTGGGCGTTCTCGACCGGCCCCGTGGACGAGATGGCGACGAAGTACGTGGGCAGCTGGTACGCGACGATCCTGGACATGGTGGTCATCCTGGACGCACTGGCGCTTGCGCTCGCCATCTGCGTGACGATCGGCCGCGGCTACTTCGCGCTCGCGCGCGACGGCCTCCTGCCCTCGGCGTTCGCGCGCACGTCCCGGCACAACACCCCGTGGGTGGGGAACCTGATGGTCGCCGTCGGCGGCATCGGCCTTGCCGTGCTGGTCAGCCTGATGAACTACGGCACCAAGTTCACGATCCCAACGCCCAAGGGCTCGGTGCCGCTGTTCCCGAACGACGAGTTTGCGACGTTCATCGTGTCGGCCACCGCGGGGTCGTTCGTGATCGAGCTGGTGTACCTGATCCTGGCCGTTGTGGCGGTTCGCCTGCTGGTGCGCAACCAGGCGGCGGCGTGGTGGCAGTACCTTGTGGTGCTGGTCGCGATCGCGACCCCGATCCTGGGGTTCTACGGCGCGCTCAACCCCGATCCGCACGACCGCTCGAACTACAACTGGGAGGCCCTGTACTGGGGGCTGATCGTCGTGGTGCTCTCCGGCGTCTGGTTCGCCATCTGCCGGGCGATGTTCCCCGACCGCGTCCGCAACGCCGCGATGCACGCCGCCGACCACCAGGGCGTGCCGCCGCTCGACGAGAACGTCGACTTCACGCCGGCGCCTCCCGACAGCACGATCTGACCTTCGAGCGCATCGCCCCGGCGGCCGTCAGCCGACGCCGCCGGGGCGTGGCCTCGATCTGCCCAGTGCGCGCTGCTGCCGCTCAGACGCGCGCGGGCGCCACGGCGGAGAGCGTCTCCGCGAACACGTCCGCGACGCGCGCGATCTCGTCCTCGTCGATCACGAACGCCGGCGACACCTGAAGCGAATGGCCGGCGAGCCCGCGGGTGAGAACGCCGCGGTCGCGGCACCCCCGGACGAGCCGCTCGACGAGACCGGGGTCGGCCGCGCGCGCCTCGCCGTCGATCTCGACCGCGGCCAGCAGACCGACGCCGCTTCGCACCTCGTGCACCAGGGGCAGCTCCGCGAGCGGCTGCATGGCCTCGTGCAGCACCGGCTCCAGGCGCGACACGCGCTCGACCAGGCCCTCCCGCTCGATCACGTCGAGGTTGGCGAGCCCGGCCACGCAGACGCTCGGATGGCCGGAGTACGTGTAGCCGTGCCGGAACATCGCTCCGCCGGGCGCAGACCAGAACGGCTCCTGCACCCGCGGTGACGCGATCACGGCGCCGAGCGGCAGGTAGCCGGAGGTGATGCCCTTCGCGCACGTGATCATGTCGGGCGTGATGCCGAACCGGTGGCTGCCGAACCAGGTGCCCAGGCGGCCGAAGCCGCAGATCACCTCGTCGGCGATCAGCAGCACGTCGTGCCGGCGGCAGAGCTCCTGGACGCGATCCCAGTACCCGGGAGCGGGCGCGAACACGCCGCCGGCGCCGATCACCGGCTCGCCGATGAACGCTGCGATGCGGTCGCCCTGCTCGACGAACACCTGCTCGAGCGCGTCGGTGTCGTCACTGCCGACCGAGACCGTGTCCGGAATCAGCGCGCCGATGCCCTCGCGGTTGGCCGGGATGCCGGCCAGGCTGGTGCCATACGCGTTCATGCCGTGGTAGCTGCGCTCGCGGTGCACGATCAACCGCTTCTCGGGCTTGTCGAGCGCCGACCAGTAGCGGAGCGCGAGCTTGCTCGCCGTGTCGACCGCGTCGGAGCCGCCGCTGGTGAAGAACACGGCGCCGCCGGCCACGGGCGCCAGCGCAGCAACCCGCTCAGCCAGCTCGATCGCCGGGCGGTTCGCGGTGCTTCCGAAGACGTCGTATGCCTCGAGCTCACGCATCTGCGCGGCCACGGCGTCGCTGATCTCGGCGCGGCCATGGCCGATCGCGCAGTACCAGAGACCGCCCTTCGCGTCGATGTACTCGCGACCCTGGTCGTCCCAGACGCGCGCGCCGCGCCCCTTCGCGATCACCAGCTCGTCGTCCTTGACGGCGGCCATATCGGCGAACGGATGCCAGAGGCTGCTCATGCTGCGGACGATACCAGCGCCCGGAACAGGCTCGCGCCGCCGCCCTCGGCGTCGGCGTCGGGATGCCAGAGCACCCCCACGCAGAACCGCCGCGCGGGATCCTCGAGGCCCTCGGCGACGCCGTCTGGCACCGACGTCGCGCTGACCACCAGCCCCTCGCCGATACGGTCTGCGCCCTGGTGGTGGTGCGAGTGCACCGTGGCCCGCTCGCCGACGATCGAGCGGAGGCGTGAGCCATCCTCGGTAACGATCTCGTGGACGCCGTAGGTCGCGTCGTCCTCGCGGTGGGGGCGCTGGTCGAGGCGGTCGGCCAGGTGCTGCTCGAGCGTGCCGCCGCGCGCGACGTTCAGCACCTGGAATCCCCGGCAGATGGCAAGCACGGGCATGTCACGGTCGAGCGCGCGACGCATCAGCGAGAGCTCCACCGCGTCGCGGCGCTCGTGGCGCGGACCGGTGCGCTCGTGGCGCTCGGCGCCGTACTCCTCCGGCGCCACGTCGTCGCCACCGACGAACACCATCCCATCGAGCAGGTCGAGCACGTCATCCGGATCGTCGACGAGGTGAGGATCGGCCGGGATCACCAGCGGACGCCCCCCGGCCAGGCGGGTGCCCTCGATGTAGCCGTGAAACGTCACCGCCGCGCGGGCGCGCCACGTGCCGACCTGGACATCGGTCCAGTAGCTGGTTATCCCGATCGTGGGGCGGTTCAATCGCCTGCCGTCGCCGCCGTCGAGGCTGCCGCCGGCGAGAGCGGGATGTCGACGCTGCGCTGCCGAAGCCCGGTGCCGGCGATGTAGCCGATCAGCGCGAAGGCGATCACGAGCGCGAGCGTCCCCAGGGTGAACACCTCGAACCGCAGCCGCGAGACGCCCCAGTAATCCTTGAACCCGTAGTCGGCACCGAAGAGGTACTCCAGCGTGTCGGGGAAGATCGCCACCCAGGAGCCCATCAGCGTCCAGAAGGTGCAGATCCCTCCGACGATCCAGAGCCCCGCGTTTCCGCCGCTGACGAGGAACACCCGCGGTAGGTGCGGGTGCGAGTACCGCAGCTTGATCAGCGTGGGGAAGATCAGGATGTAGGACACCAGCGTTGTCGAGATGGCCATGTACAGCACGACGGCGAACGTGTCGGCCTCGCTGCTCGACAGCAGCTTCACGGCGAGCACCATGAAGATCGTCGACGTGACGCCGGAGAGCACGTTCACGCGGACGGGGGTGCCGAACCGCTCGTTGAACACGCCGAACCAGGGGAAGAAGGCGCCGTCGTAGGCGGCGACGGCCTGGATCCGGTCCGAGCCCATCATCCAGACGGCACCAGACGTGACGAGGGCGAAGATGAACCCGAGCGCCATCAGGTCGGTCAGGAAGTTCTGAGCTCCGCCGTAGACGCCGAACATCGTGTGCACCGCGTCCATGAAGCCGCCGATGCCCGTGATCTTGGACGACGGCAGCACCGCGACGATGCCGAAGATCGGAATCGCGTAGGCCACGGCCGAGATGACCGCGCTCTTGGCGACCGAGCGCGGCACGTCCCGCTGCGGGTCGACCATCTCCTCGGCCGCGCCGTTCTGCAGCTCGAAGCCGACGAAGCCGAAGATCAGCAGCGGGACGAGGCCGATGAAGGTACCGGCCGTCGGCTTGAAGTCGCCGGCGCCATAGCCGTGAATGCCGTGCTTGATCGCGTAGACGACCACGGTCACCGAGAACAAGCCGAGCACGAGGAACCGGATGATCGCGCCGGCGTTGGGGATCCACTTGCCGCGGCGAAGCGACACGATGGCGACGCCGATGCTGATCCAGATGAAGACGAACTTGAAGGCATAGTCGCCGACCGTGCCGTTCCCGACGCCGTGGATGTTCGAGCTCCACGCCTCGGTGGCGGTGAAGCACAGCGAGCCGCCGACCCAGAAGGGGTTGGTCACCCAGTACAGGACCGCGCCGATTCCCGCGGCGAGCCGGCCCCAGCAGAGCTTCATCCACTCGTACGGGCCGCCCTCCTGAGGAAACGCCGTCCCCAGTTCGGCCATCAGCAGGGCGTACGGGAACATGAAGAAGACCACGAGGAAGACGACCCACGTGAAGGCCTGCGCGCCGTAGCTCGCCGCCTGCCCCAGCAGGTCGAGGCCGACGATCGCGCAGACGGTGAAGAACACCATGTCCAGATGGCGCAGGCTCTTGACCAGCTTCGCCCTCTCATGGAGCGCGAGCTCAGTGGTCTGCTCGACCGGCGCGTCGTACGTTGCCATTGGTTCCTCCCGATCTGAGTTCGTCACGGCGACGGTACGCGACGATGTGGCGGCTGTCCAGGAAGGCCGGACACAGGCCGCCGCGCCGTTCAGAACGACGTGAGCGTGTTCAGCGTCGCGGTGCCGCGTTCGAGCGTCTGGCGCTCGATCTGGCGCATGCGCCGGCCCATCGAGCGCTCGAGCGCATGGCCGGCCGAGTCCGCCAGCGCGCGGCCCGCGTCGGTGAGCTGCGTGCGGCCGTGTGGGCCGGTGCGCTCGACGTAGCCCCGGGCGGCAAGGCGGAGTGCGATCTGCTTGGCCTGGCTGGGGCTGGCCGCGAGTTGCTCGGAGAGCGAGCGGGTGGTGAGCGCCTGCTGGTTCTCGGGGTCGCTGAGCAGCATCAGCGCGTAGAGCTCCATCGGGCGCAGGTTGACGTCCCGCGCCGTCTCGAGGACGGCGCGGTCGAGAGAGCGAAGCAGCCGCAACCCCGCCGGCACACCGGTGGGCGTCTCCGGTGTAGCGGGAGGGGGGGAAGGCACAAGCGCGAGCCGTACGGCGTTGCGGCTGTCGGGGTGGGTCACGCCCATGGCGGGCATCTTGACCGACCCGCCCGCGGATTGCCCTCGCCGTTTTGCGGTATTTCGACGGAGGGGCTGGGGGGCGATCAGAGGCCGTCGCCGACGCTCACACCGAGCGAAGGGAGCACGCCGCCGGCCACCATCCGCACCGATCGCGGCGGCCAGTCAAGCTGTCGCCGCGTCAGTGACGGCGGCGTCGATCGGTCGCGTCGTAGACGTGGCGTCCGCAATTTGGGCATGCCTTCGGCGGTGGAAATACCCCGAGCCGCTTGCCACAGTGCGGGCACTTCAGCCGCGGGGCGAACCTGTGCCAGAACCCCTTCACGCCGGAACCACCTTCGGCTCGCTGGGCCATCGCCGGCGGCGCTGGCAACCTCGCTGGGCCGCGAGGTCCGCGCATGGTACGCCCCGCCGAATTTGAGCGCAAGGGCGGCCACGGCCTTGGCCGGCGCTGCTACCGCATCGCCATGCGGGTTAGGGCTATGCGGATGAGAGGACTTGAACCTCCACGACCTTACGGCCACACGGACCTGAACCGTGCGCGTCTACCAATTCCGCCACATCCGCGGGGAACGACGATTCTAGCGAGGGTTGCAGGCGCCTGCGAGCAGCTCCTCGACCTCCGCGCCCGAGTAGCCCAGCTCGCGCAGGACGTCTTCGCCATGCTCTCCGAGGCGAGGCGGCGGGAGCCTGCTGCCGGGCCGGTCGGCCCCGAACCGCATCGGCGAGCGCACAAGGCCGATCTCCCCGGCGCTTGGGTGCTCGACACGCTCGACCATGTGCGCCGCCGGGCCTGCGAACGCCTCCGGAATCGTCAGCACGGGCCCGCCGGGAACGTGCGCCCGCTCGAGCACCCTGTTCCATTCCTCGATCGTCCGCTCGGCGATCAGCTCGCGCAGCAGCGGGACGAGGATGTCCCGCCCCTGCACCCGCCCGGCGTTCGTCTGCCACCTCGGCTCGGTCGCCAGGTCTTCCCGCCCGGCCTCCGTGCAGAAGCGCCGGAAGTGGTCGTCCGTGCCGACCGCCAGGTTGATGTAGCCGTCGGCCGCCCGAAACGTCTCGTACGGGACGATCGACGGATGGGCGTTGCCGAGCCGCTCCGGGGTCATGCCGCTGATCAGCCAGTCGCCGGCTCTGTTTGCGAGCCAGGCAACCTGGGCGTCGAGCAGTGAGATCTCGCACGCCCGCCCCGTGCCCGTCCGTTCTCGCTCGCACAGCGCGGCGATCACCGCCGAGGACGCGAACAGTCCGGCAACGATGTCGGAAATGGCAACGGCCACCTTCATCGGTTCGCCGCGTGGCTCTCCGGTGATGCTCATGATGCCGCCGATGCCCTGCATCAAGAAGTCGTATCCCGGCTTGTCCGCGTCCGGCCCGTCCGATGGGTACCCCGAGATCGTGCAATGGACGGCGCGCGGGTTGCGCGCGTGGATGGCGTCCGCGTCGACGCCGTAGCGGGTAGCCGCGGCGGGCAGGAAGTTGTGCAGCACCGCATCGCTGCGCTCGGCCAGCCTGCCGACCACCTCGCGGCCGCGCTCGTCGCGCAGGTCGACGGCGATCGAGCGCTTGTTGCGGTTCACCTGCATGAAGTAGGCGCTCTCGCCGCCCTCGAACGGCGGGCCCCACCGGCGGCTGCCGTCGCCGTCGCCCGGCCGCTCGACCTTGACGACGTCGGCGCCCAGGTCGCCGAGCATCATCGTGCAGAACGGCCCTGCCAGCACCTGCGTCAGGTCGAGGACGCGGAGGCCGGCCAGCGGCAGTGGCTGCCCGGTCAGCTCCGCGCCTCGGCGGTCATCTTCTCGACCTCGCGGAGCGCCCACTCGGTGTGCTCGTCGGGCTTGACCCGGCGCTTGATGGCGGCGAGCTTGCCCTCGGCGTCGACGATGAACGTCGAGCGCTCGATGCCCATGTAGGTCTTGCCGTAGTTGGTCTTCTCGACCCAGACGCCGTAGTCCTCGGCCATCCGGTGCTCCGTGTCGGCGAGCAGCGGGAACGGAAGGTCGTACTTCTGCTTGAACTTCACGTGCGACGCCCGGTCCTGCGGGCTGACGCCGATCACGGCGGCCCCGATCCGCTCGAACTCGCGCCAGCTGTCGCGGATGCTGCTCGCCTGCCGCGTGCATCCCGGCGTGTCGTCCTTCGGATAGAAGTAGATCACCGCCGGCCGGCCCTTCAGCGAGTCGAGGCTGACCGTCTCACCGGTGTCGGACTCGAGCGAGAACGGAGGTGCTGGCGTGCCGGGTTCGAGCATCGAAACTCCTGGGGCGGGCGCGGATGGCCGGTACTCTAGTTCGCAGCAATGGAGCGACCGCAGCATGTGGATCCGCCCGACCCGCCGCTGACCGACGGCACGGTCGTGCTGCGGCCGATGCAGGAGTCTGACCTCATCGGCCTGTTGGAGGAAGGCGCCGACGAGACCACGCGCACGTGGGTGAACGTGCCGATCCCCTACACCGAGCAGCATGCCCGCGAGGAGCTGGCGCTGCTGACGCGCGGATGGGACGACCCGTCTGCTCCGCTGGCCCTGACGATCACCGAGCCGGACAGCGACGCGTACCGCGGCGTGGTCATCATCCTCGCCAACCGGCCGCAGGGCATCGTCGAGCTGGCCTACGGGGTGCATCCGTCAGCGCGGCGCCGAGGGTACGCGTCGCGCGCCGCCCGGCTCGTCGCCCGCTGGGCTCTGACCGACCTTGGCGCGGCGCGGGTCGAGGCACGCGCCGACCCCGAGAACGTCGCATCGCTGGGCGTGCTGCGAAAGGCCGGCTTCACTCGCGAGGGGCTGGAGCGCCAGTCCCGGTCTCTGCAGGGCGTGCGCAAGGACATGGTCTGCTGGTCGATGATCCCGGCCGACCTCGACGGCTGACGCTGCCCGTCCGGCGCGCGGTTGGTAGCGTGGCGGCATGCCCGAGGTGCACATGGTCGTCGGCATCACGCTGATCGCCGCGAACGCGATCGCGGGCGTCTGGGGCCTGATCGCCTACCGGCGCGATTCGCCGCCGGGCCGGTTCTACGTGCAGGCGCTGGCGATCGCCCAGACGGCCGTGATCGCGCAGGCGACGCTCGGGCTGGTCCTGCTCTCCGAGGGGCATCGGCCCGGCGACAAGCTGCATTTCGCCTACGGCCTGCTCCCGCTGCTCGCGATCGCGTACCCCTATGCTTTGCGGGGTGAGGACGGACGCAGGAACCTGTTCTACTTCGCGGTCGGATCGACCGTCGTCGCGGCGCTCGGCGTGCGGGCCTACATGACGGGGCCGTCATGAACAACGACACGCTGCGCGGCTTCGGCATCATCATCGCCATCGCGGCCGTGGCGACCGTGTTCTTCACCGCGTCGTCGGCGATCGCGCACGCCATCATCGGCGCGATCGGGCTGATCTTCATCTGCCTGCTCTGGTACTTCGGCTATGCGTGGTACCACCGCAACCGCATGGCCATCTCGCTGATGCCCGACAAGCAGCGGAACATCCTCTACGCCGGCCTCTGCGCGGTGACCGTCACGGCGGCGCTGTGGTCGCTCGAGCAGTTCAACCTGCTCGATCTGGGTATCTTCGGCGTGCCGGTCGTGGCGATCTTCCTGGGCGGGCTGTTCGCCATGTACTACGCCTGGAACGAGTCCAAGCGGTACTACCTGTAGGGCGGCGGCCGGCGGAGCCGCGGTGCACCGCGAGCCTCGGTCGTGATTCGACCCGCGACGCTCCGGGTACACGGAGCGCTCATGACGATCACCGACAAGCTCGAGAACCTGGAGGCGGTCGACAGGATCTCCTCGCCGCTGCATGACCTGGTCAGCAAGGCGGTGCCGTCCGGCTCCCGGCTCAAGGACGCGCTCAGCGGCACATGGCTGCAGCACCCGGTGCACCCGCCGCTCACCGACGTCGTGATCGGCTCGTGGCTGAGCGGGCTCGCCCTCGACGTGCTCGGCGGCCGTGACGGCGCCGCTGCATCGCGGCGACTCGTGGGTCTCGGGATCCTCGCGGCGCTGCCAACCGCCGCGACGGGCGCGTCGGACTGGTCCGATCTGATCGGCAAGGACCGGCGCCTCGGCAGCATCCACGCAGTCGCGAACAGCACCGCCCTCGCCGCGCAGTCGCTCTCCTGGCTCCAGCGGCGACGCGGCCGTCGCGGCTCGGGCATCGCACTCTCCGTGGCAGCCGTCGGGGTCTCGTCGGCCGCCGCGTGGATCGGCGGGCATCTCTCGTACGGCCGAGCGGTCGGCGTCAACCACACAGCCTTCGAGGACGGGCCGCAGGAGTGGACGCGCGCGCTCGACACCGCACAGCTCGCCGACGGCGAGCTCACCGGGGGATTGACGGGAGACGGCTTCCCGGTGCTCCTGCTGAAGCGCGGGCCGGTGGTGCACGCGATGGCCGACCGTTGCGCGCACATGGGGTGCGCGCTGCACGAAGGAGAGCTGGACGGCGACATCGTCCGCTGCGGCTGCCATGGCAGCGAGTTCGCGCTGGACGGGAGCCTGGTGCACGGGCCCGCAACCAGCGGGCAGCCTCGGTTCGAGGCCCGCATCGCGGGCGACGTGGTCGAGATCCGCAAGGCGCGCAGCTAGTCCGTCCGGAGCGCAACATACGGTGCCTGAATGGACACCGTGGTGTGCGCCGTCTGTACGTCCCGCGAGCCCGACGCGTTCGCAGATCGCGAGGCGCTGCTCTGCGTGGAATGCGCCACGCGCTGGGCGGTCTGCCTGGAGTGCGACGAGCCGTTCGCGCTCGGTGAGTCGGCGACGGACGTGCGCTGCGACGCCTGCCTCTCTGTGCACCGTCTGCCTGCGCGGATCGCCGCGTAGGCGGAACGTGATACATCTGGGTCGTGCAGGCCGCTGAACACCGCGTGACCACGCCGGACGGGCGGACGCTCGCCGTCCACGACACCGGGGACCCCGACGGCGCGTTCGTCTTCGCGATGCACGGGACGCCGGGCTGTGGCGAGGTGCTGCCGGCCGTCAGCGAGAGCGCGCGTGAGCTGGGCCTGCGGCTGCTCGCGCACGACCGGCCCGGATACGGCGGGTCGACGCGGCAGCCGGGCCGGACGATCGCCGACGTGGCCGCGGATGTCGCCGCGATCGCCGACGAGTTCGGCGCTGACCGGTTCGGCGTCTGGGGCGCCTCCGGCGGCGGTCCGCACGCGCTTGCGTGCGCCGCGCTGCTGTCCGATCGGGTGGTCGGCGCGGCGGCGATCGCGTCGCCCGCACCGTACGGTGCCGAGGGCCTCGACTATTTCGCGGGCATGGGTGAGCTGAATGTTATGGAGGTGGACATCATCGCCGAGGGGCCGGAGCGGCATATCGCGTGGCTCCAGGAGGAGGCGGACGGCATGCTCTCGGGCAGCCCGCAGGCTCTACGCGAGGGGCTGTCGACCCTGCTGTCCCCCGTCGACGCGGCCGCGCTCACCGACGAGCTCGCGGCATTCCTCCACGACTCGTTCGTCTGCGCGGTTGCCAATGGCGTGGAGGGGTGGCACGACGAATCGGTTGCCGACCTTGGGGACTGGGGGTTCCGGGTCGACGCCGTCGGCGTGCCGGTGCAGGTGTGGCACGGCGGCGAGGACAGGTTCGTGCCGGGCGCCCACGGCCGGTGGCTCGCGGCTCACATCCCGGGCGCGGAGCTGCACTTCCACCCTGAGCTGGGGCACATCAGCCTGATCGAACGATGCGTGCCAGAGGTGCAGGCGTGGCTGGCCGCGCGCCTGGCGTGACGGCGCACCGCATCGCGTACGTGGCGGAGGATTCAGAGCTCGACGACCTCGGGCCGGTCGCCCTTGGGACGTTCTCGGCGCACGTCGAGGACGGCGCCGATCTGGACGCTCCCTTCGAGCACATGGCGACCGCTGCTCCTCTTCCGGAGGCGGTGGCGTGGGCGCGAGGGCGCGCCGACAGAGTGATCGTCCGGCTGTGCGGGTTCGATGGGGAGTACAGCGCGGGCGCGGTGCCGGTCGAGGACGCGCCGCAGCTCCCCGAGGGGCTCGATCCCGCCCCCCGCCGGGCGGCCGGCTGGGAGTTCCTCGACCGTACGCCGGACGACGAGGAAATCGACTGGGACGTCGTGGTCGGTGCCGGGACCATCGGCCTGGCCGCGCTGCAGCGGCCGGGCGCACGTCCCACCTGGGCGGCCGTCCGTTCTGCGCTGGCAGCCGATGCCCGCGTCATCGCCGTCGCCGCGGCCGACATCGATCCGCCGGTCACCATCTCGCAAACGGGCTGGGCCGCATACGCGAACGTGCCCGTCGCAGTGCTGCGGGCGTCCGCCCCGACGGTCGGCGAGGCCGAGTCGGCGGCATGCCAGATCGTCGCGGAGATCGCGTTCGCGGTCGGAGTGCGAACGAGCGACGGCAGCCCGTTCGGCTGCATCGGCATCGGTGCGTATCCGACCGGCTCACGTGCCGCATCCGCCAACGCGCGCCTCGGCCACGAGGGGCTCGTGTGGTAGGTCAGGCGTCGACCGGCGCGGCGACCGCCACCGCGCCGAGCGTGGCCAGCACGTCGCGGATCTCGCCCGAGCGGCAGGTGAAGATCGGCGTGTCCCGCTCGGTGTAGCGACTCGCCTCGGTCTCGCGCAGCGTCATCATGAGATCGAGGAAGTCGCCGACGAAGTCGGTCTCGAAGGCCACCACGAACTCCTGGTCGTCGATCCCGAACGAGTACGTCGTGTTGATCTTCACGGTCGGAAACTGATGCCCGGTGGCGATGTGCTCGTTCATGATCCCCTGGCGCGCCGGCTTGCTCAGCTGGTACCAGGCACGGGTCTTGACCATCGGGTAGATCAGCAGGTACTTCGAGTCCGGGTTCCACATGATGCGCCCGCGCTTGTGCATCGAGCGCCCCTCGCCCTTCACGTACTGCGAGCGCCTGGTCATCGACAGGTACGCGTACGGCGTGTCGAGGTATGCGCCGAGCGCCGTCGCGTGCAGTGCGGTTGCGAACTCTTGGAAGTCCTCGAGCCGCTCCGACACCTTCCAGAGCATGATGTCGGCGTCCGCACGGACGCCCACCATCGTGTACGACCGGATCGGAAACCGCTCCGCGTGCTCGTCGACGACCGCGGCGAACTCGGCCAGCGCCGCCTCGCGCTCGGCTTCGGGCAGCTGCCGGAAGGCGCGGTCGAGCTTGTAGAACGAGAAGTGCACGAACTGGCGCTCCTCGCCGGCTGAGTTGTTTGCAGGGACGCCGTTCTGCTCGCTCATCGATTCGATGGTAGCAGCGGCCGTGTGACCGGTTTGGCACCGGATTGGGACGCCGGCGGTCTGGTTCCGTGACGGGGCCGCGCCCTAGCGTGAGCCGCATGCAGCGAGGACAGGCAAGCGTCGAGACGTCGATTCTGCTGCCGGCGCTGCTGATCGTCGGGCTGGCGTGCTGGCAGGCACTGCTCGTCGGCTGGACGTCGATCTCGGCAGAGCACGCGGCGCGCGCGGCCGCGCGTGCGAGACTCGTGGGAGACGACCCGCGCGCCGCCGCGTCCCGATCGCTTCCCGGCGCGATGCGGGACGGCCTTCGCGTCGTCGCCGGAGACGACACCGTCGTCGTCCGCGTGCGCGTCCCGGTGGTCGTCCCGGGGCTCGATCTCGAGCTCTCGGCCGATGCGCGACTGGCACGCCAGTGAGGCGCGAGAACGGCCAGGCCAGCGTCGAGCTGGTTGCCTGCGCCGCCCTGCTGGCCCTCGTCGCCGTCGTGGCCGTGCAATGGCTTGCCGTTGTCCGCACCCGGATCGCGGCCGAACGGATCGCCGACCAGGCGGCCGTGCTCGCGGCCGAAGACCGGCCGATCCCAGCCGGGCTGCGTCGGGGCGCGCGGATCGAGCGCCACGGCGCTCGGCTCGTCGTCAGCGTCCGGCTGCCGTTTGCGCTTCCCGGTTTCCCTGCCGAGCAGGCGGCGAGCGCGGTGATGCCGCGGTGAGGCAGCGAGGACAGGTCTCGGTGCCCGCGTGCGCGCTGCTCGTGGTGCTGATGCTGGCCGGCGCGCTGATCGGGTACCTGGGCGGTGTCGACCAGGCCGGCGCGAGCGTCCAGCGGGCGGCGGACATGGCGGCGCTTGCGGCCGGAAGGCGGCTGGCCGACGACCCCACGGCCTCTGCGGCCGATGTGCGGTCGGCCGCGGCCGGCTCGGCCGCTGCGAACGGCGCCCGGCTGGTCGCCGTCGACGTGATCGGCGATCCGGTGCCCGAAGCGGTCGAGGTGACCGTCGAGACCCGAGGGGGTGAGGCCGTGCGCGCACGCGCACGTGCCGCGGTGTCGTACGCGGCGACGCTGCCGAGCGGAACGTTCCGGCCGGTGGACCTGCATGGGCTGGGCGGGCGCGGAGCGGTGGTGGCCGCGGCCGCGGCGCAGGTGGGATGGCCGTATGTGTGGGGTGGCGAGAGCCGTGCCGACGGCGGGTTCGACTGCAGCGGTCTGGTCGACTTCGCCTTCGGGGCGGCAGGGATGCCGCTGCCCGGCCGGCCGACCGCGGCCACGCTCTGGACGATGGCGCAGCCGATCGCCCCGGCCGAGCTCGAGCCGGGAGACCTCGTATTCGTCGGCGCGCCGTCCGGAGCGCCGCATCACGTCGGCATCTACGTCGGCGAGGGGACGGTGCTGTCTGCGCCGCACACCGGCGCGCGCGTTGGCTACTCGGCGCTTGCCGGCGGCGGATGGGACGGCTACGGCCGGCTGCTGCCCGCCGAGCCCGGCCTGCACGCCGACGTGGTCGACGCGGCTGCGCGGCGCGCCGGGGTCCCCGGGCACGTGGTAGCTGCCGAGCTGGCGCTGGGGCTTGCGGATGACCCGGCCGTGGCCGCGCGATCGCTGGCCGAGGCGATGGCCGCCCATCCCGAGGGGCTGGAGGCGGCGGTGGCGGCCCAGCTGGGAGACCCGTCCGCAGCGGCACTCGTCCTGCGGCACGGCAGCGGGCCCGCGCTTCACCTCGAGGTGCATGTCCGTCTGGCTCCGACCGGCGCCGACTCCGAGGCCTCCGCCGCGGAGCGAGAGCCGCCGCGGGTTCCGGTCGGTGTCACCACGCCGAGGCGGCCGCAGGCCGGAGGATCCCTGCTCGACCATCTCAGCACGGCGATCAGCGTGGGCGAGCGCGCCGCGGAGGGGCTGGGCGAGCGAGGGCGGGCATTCCCGCTGCAGGCGGTCGCCGGCATCAGCCATCTCTCTCGATTCGCCGTCACGGGGCTCGGGGCGCTGCTGCCGGATCCGGATTGGCGCGACGCGTTCAACCTCGCCGGCTCGGCGTGGGATGCGGTCAGCGCAGCAGCGGATCTCGCCGGCACCGCCGGAACCGCCGGGCTCGAGCTGGCCGGGGTCGGGCTGTGGGCGGCGCGCTTCAGCGCTGTCGGCGGGGCGCTGTCGGCCGGTCTGTTCGCGATGCAGGCGATCCATGCGCGACGCACCCGCGACCGGATCGGATACGGCATGATGGCCGCCGGCAGCGTTGCGACCACCGCCGGGTTGGCGACCGCCGGCGGCTCGCTGATTGCGCTGGGCGCGACCGCGTCGGTCATCCCGCCCGTCGGGCTCGGGCTGATGGCGGCCGGGGCCGGCCTCTGTGTCGGCGGATATCTGGTTCGCCACCCCGAGTGGTGCCGTCGCGGGCTGCGCCTGGGCGGCGCGGTGCTCGACACGGCGTGGCGCGTGCAGACGGCTCCGGTGCGGGTCGCGGCCTCGGTCGGCGGCTCGGTCGTCGACGGCGCCCGATCGCTGGTGTCGTCGCTGCCGACGCCGTGGTAGCGGAGACGGGAGGTCGCAGGGCGGTCGCTACGATCACACGGCATGCCCACGCTTGCCCGCAACGAGACGCTGGAGGCCCAGCTCAAGGCCCTGCCCGACCGCCCGGGTGTCTACCTGTTCCACGGCCGGGACGGGGAGGTGCTGTACGTCGGCAAGGCCAAGTCGATCCGCAAGCGCGTGCAGTCGTACTTTCGCCGCGAGGCGTATGCGACGGTCAAGACCGCCGAGCTCGTCGACCGGATCGAAGAGATCGAGTTCGTCGGCGCCGGCAGCGAGCATGAGGCGCTGCTGCTCGAGCAGAACCTGATCAAGCGGCACCGGCCTCCGTTCAACATCCGGCTGCGCGACGACAAGTCGTATCCCTACATCGCGGTCACGATCGGAGACGAGTACCCGCGCGTCATGTTCACGCGCGAGCGCCACCGGCGCGGGGTGCTCTACTTCGGGCCGTACTCGAGCGCGAAGAAGGTGCGCGAGACGCTGGACGTGCTGAACCGGGTGTTCCCGTACCGGCCCTGCGAGGGCCCTCGCCCGGGCAGGCGCTCCGGGGTGCCCTGCCTCGACCACCACATCGGGCGTTGCGCCGCGCCCTGCGTCGGCCTGATCTCGAAGGACGAGTACGCGACGGTGATCGAGAACGTCGTCGAGTTCCTGAGCGGACGCGTGCGGCCGCTGGAGCGGCGGCTGGAGGAGCAGATGAAGGGTGCCGCGGCGGCGCACGAGTACGAGGAGGCGGCGCGCTACCGCAACCGCCTCACCGCGGTGCGGCACCTGGCCGAGCGGCAGGTGGCCGACCACGTCGGATCGCAGACCGGCGACGTGCTGGCGGTTGCCGTATCGGACACGACTGCGAACGTCCAGTTGTTCCAGCTGCGTGACGGGCGGCTGGCCGACCGGCGCAGCTTCTACCTGGACAACGCCGGGGGCGAGAGCGAGTCGGACGTCCTCTGGGGCTTCGCGGTCGAGTACTACGGCGGGCAGGTCGCGATCCCACCGTCGGTGATCGTGCCCGGTGGCTTCGAGGACGCGGATCTGCTCGCCATGTTCCTGACCGAGCGGCGCGGCGCCACCGTCGAGGTGCGGGCCGCGCAGCGCGGCGAGAAGCGGCGGCTCGTGGAGCTGGCGCGGCGGAACGCCGAGATGGCGCTCGAGCATGACCGGCTGGTGGCGCAGCGGACGCGGGCGCGGCGGGTGGAGGCGCTGGAGGAGCTGCGCGAGCGGCTGAACCTGGAGTCGCTCCCCGTCCGGATCGAATGCTTCGATATCTCGAACCTGGGTGAGTCGAACCCGGTCGCGTCGATGGTCGTATTCGAGGACGCGGTCGCGAAGCGGTCGGACTACCGCAAGTTCGGGATCCGCCACGACGGTGGACAGGACGACTTCGCGAGCATGGCCGAGGTGGTCGGCCGCCGCTTCGCACGGATGTCGAACCCGACGGCCAACGAGTTCGACGCGAGCTTCTCCACGTGCCCGAACCTCGTCGTGATCGACGGCGGGAAGGGACAGCTCGGCGCAGCGCTCAAGGCGATGGCGGAGCACGACCTCCCGCGCGTCGCGGTGATCGCGCTGGCAAAGCAGGAGGAGGAGGTGTACCTGCCCGGGCGTGCCGAGCCGGTGATCCTCGAGCGGGGGTCGCCGGGCCTGCAGCTGCTGCAGCGGATCCGCGACGAGGCGCACCGGTTCGCGGTCGGCTTCCACCGCCAGCGGCGTGCGCGCTCGGCGGTCGACTCGATCTTCGACGGCCTGCCCGGAGTCGGCCCGGCACGGCGCAAGGTGCTGATGCAGCACTTCCGGACGGCCGGGGCACTCACGTCGGCGTCCCGGGAGCAGCTGGAGGCGGTGCCGGGCCTGCCGCCGAAGGTCGGCCGCCAGATCCACGAGGCACTGCACAAGACGGGCTGACGTGCGCGTGGAGCGCTGGATCGCCGCACCGCCGGAACGCCTCTACGAGGCGTTGCTCGACGCAGCTGCCGTGGCGGCGTGGCGGGTGCCGGAGGGCATGACCTCCGAGGTGCATGCATTCGAGCCGCGCGTCGGAGGCCGCGTCCGCGTCTCGCTCAGCTACGACGATCCGGCGCGAGTGGGGAAGAGCTCCCGGCGGACGGACACCTACGCCGGCCGGTTCACCGAGCTGGTGCCGAACCGGCGCGTGGTCGAGGTGGACGAGTTCGAGACGGACGACCCCGCGCTCCAGGGCGCCATGACGATGGCGTTCGAGCTGACGCCCGAGCGCGGCGGAACCCGTGTGACCGGCTCGCACGATGGGCTCCCGCCCGGGCTCTCCGAGGAGGACAACCGCGAGGGCTGGCGCTCGGCGCTCGACCGGCTCGCAGCCCTCCTCGAGGAAGCCTGAGGACGACTGCGACGCTCGCGGTGGCGGCGGGTGTCACAGCGTCCGTGTCGCCCCGCCCCAATTATTGGAGACCACGTCGTTCCGCTGGGGTGTGGCCGTTTCGCCGCAGGATCGTGACGCTCGCTTCGCGGTCGCATGAGTCCCGCACCGCCCGTACGCGTTCGTCGATGCGCGACCACGGCGCCCCCGCCGGCGCGGTGTGACAGCGCCGCAGCCGCCCCGCTAACCTCGCCAGATGCCGCTGATCCCCGATCAGCCACCGCAGCTCGACTTCGCGCCCGCATCCCGATCGCGCAACCGCGTCCGCGTCGTCTGCCTCGGTGGCGGCACCGGCCTCTCGATGATCCTGCGCGGCGTCAAGCGGCTCAGCAACGTCACCGCGGTGGTCACGACCACCGACGACGGTGGCAGCTCCGGCCGCCTGCGCCGGGACTTCGGCATGCCCGCGCCCGGCGACGTCCGCCACTGCCTGTCCGCGCTCGCCGAGGACGAGTCGCTGGTCGGCCAGCTCTTCGAGCACCGTTTCATCGCCGGCGAGCTGGCCGGCCATAGCTTCGGCAACCTCTTCCTGGCCGGGCTCACGGATCTGCTGGGCAGCTTCGATCAGGCCGTGCTCGAGTCCGCCCGGGTGCTCGCCGTCGTGGGCCGCGTGGTGCCGAGCACCACGGATGTCGTCGAGCTCGTCGCCGAGATGGAGGATGGGCGCACGGTGCGAGGCGAGACCGCCATCGCCGCCGACGGATCCTCCATCCGCACGGTGCGGCTCGATCCGCCCGACCCGCTCGCCCATCCGCGCGCGCTCCAGGCGATCGAGCGCGCCGACCTGATCGTCATGGGCCCGGGCAGCCTCTTCACCAGCACGCTCCCCCCGCTGCTCGTCCCCGGCATCCGCGAGGCCGTTCGCGCCGCGAAGGTGCCGCGCATCTACGTCTGCAACCTGCTGCAGCAGCCCGGCGAGACCGAGGGCTACCGCGCCTCGGACCACGTCGCCCGCATCTTCGAGCACGTCGGTGACGACCTGGTCGACGCCGTCCTCGTCAGCCGCAACCGCGCCGAGCACGGCGTGCCCGTGCCGGTCGACCGCGGCGGGCTGCGCCGGCAGGGCGTCCGCGTGTTCGGCGGGCGGCTCGCCGGTGAGTGGCAGCACGATGCCGAGAAGCTCGCGCGCACGCTCGTCCGGCTGTCCCGGTGGAACCGCGATGAGCTTCAGTGAGGACGTCCGCCGCGAGCTCGTCGCGAGGCCACCGGCGAAGCCGTGCTGCGGCCTCGCCTTCCTCTCCGGCCTGATCCGCCACTGCGGAGCGCTGCAGGTGCGTGCCGGCGGCGAGCTCGCCGTTGTGGCGGAGCTGGCCGACCCGGCGGCGGCCCGCCTTGCCTTCTCCCTGCTTCGCGACCGTGGCGGCGACTGCGAGATCCTGTCGTTCCGCGAGCACCGCTTCGAGCGCCGAAACCGTGTTCTGCTGCGCATCGCCGGCGGCGGCAGCCTGCAGCTCCTGCACGAGGCGGGGATCCTCTCCACGGGGCTGGCGCCGCTCGCGGACCCGCCCGAGCGGATCGTCCGCCGCACGTGCTGCCGGGGCGCCTACCTGCGCGGCGCCTTCGTTGCCTCTGGATCGGTCTCGGCGCCGCGCCGGCCGGCGCACCTTGAGCTGCGGACGCCAGAGCGGGAGGCTGCGGAGTCGCTCGCCGCCGTTGCCGCGCGGGAGGGCATCCCGATGCGCGCGGCCGTCCGCCGCGGCAACGCGCTCGCTTACCTGAAGTCGCGGGAAGGCGTGCGCGACCTGCTCGCCCTGATCGGGGCACACGACGCGGTGCTGTCATTCGAGGAGGCCGAGGTGATCAGCGCCACCCGTGAGGCGGCCAACCGGGCGACGAACTGCGACCGCGCGAACCTGGGCCGCGCGAGCGACGCTGCGCATCGTCAACGTGAGGCGATCGCGGCGCTCGATCTCGACGATCTGGCTCCGGAATTGCGCCGCGTGGCGGAGCTTCGGCTCGCGCATCCGGACAGCTCGATGGCCGAGCTGGGCCAGCGGGCACGGCCGCCGATGACGAAGTCGACGGTCGCCCGTCGCATGAAAACCCTCATTTTCCTTACAAAAACCTAAAGATCCCCCAACCGGGGGTAGGAGCAATTCCGGGCGGGAGCGATCATAGGTAGGCAAGGCCTGTGGGTGACCCGGCATCCCTTGCGCGACAGACCTAGACCCCATCTGACGCTGCCCGATCTTGCCGGTCACCCACAGGCCTCGGGCTCCCACCCCGACCCCTCCGGCCGCCGAGTCGATAGACTGGCGGCCGGTTGTCGTTGGCGAATCCGGGGGTGGTTGCATGAGTGTGCGCGTGGCGATCAATGGGTTCGGCCGCATCGGCCGCAACGTGTTCCGAGCGGCCAGGGATCGGGGCGGTGACTTCGAGATCGTGGCGGTCAACGACCTGACCAGCGCCGACACGCTCGCTCACCTGCTGACCTACGACAGCATCCACGGCCGCTACCCCGACGAGGTGTCCGCGCGCAGCGACGCACTCGTGGTGAACGGCAAGGACGTGAAGGTCTGCTCCGAGCGCGACCCGGCCGCTCTGCCGTGGGGGGACCTCGGCGTGGACATCGTGGTCGAGTCGACCGGGTTCTTCACGAAGCGCGACGGGGCCGCGAAGCACATCGAGGCGGGTGCGAAGAAGGTCGTCATCAGCGCCCCGGCGACCGACCCGGACGTGACCATCTGCATGGGCGTGAACGACGACGTTTACGATGCTGACAACCACAACATCATCTCCAACGCATCGTGTACGACGAACTGCCTGGCCCCGCTCGTGAAGGTGCTGATCGACTCGTTCGGCATCCAGCGGGGCTTCATGACCACGGCACACGCCTACACCGGCGACCAGATGCTGCTGGACGGGCCGCACAAGGATCTGCGGCGTGCGCGCGCCGCCGCCACGAACGTGGTTCCGACCACGACCGGCGCGGCCAAGGCGATCGGCATCGTGATCCCGGAGATGCAGGGCAAGCTGGACGGGATATCGCTGCGGGTGCCGGTTCCGGACGGCTCGATCACCGACCTTGCCGTGATCGTCGACCGCGAGGTGACCAAGGAGGAGGTCAACGCGGCCTTCGCCGCGGCCGCCGACACCGGACGCATGACCGGCATCCTCCAGTACGCCGATGCACCGCTCGTCTCCGGTGACATCGTCGGCAATCCGTACAGCTCGATCTTCGACTCGAAGCTGACGATGGCCAACGGGAACCTTGTGAAGGTGCTTGCCTGGTATGACAACGAGTGGGGGTACTCGTGCCGGGTGGTGGACCTGATCAACCACATCTCGTGAGGAGCGTCCGCGACCTCGAGGTCGCCGGCAAGCGCGTGCTCGTGCGCGCCGACCTCAACGTGCCGCTCGGTGAGGGCGGAACCGTCGCGGACGACACGCGGATCAGGGCCGCCCTGCCGACGGTCGAGCTGCTGCTGGAGCGCGGCGCGACCGTGATCCTCTGCTCGCACCTCGGCCGCCCGAAGGGCGAGCCGAAGCCCGAGCTCTCGCTGCGACCGGTGGCCGACCGGATCTCGGAGCTGCTCGGCGTCGACGTGGCGTTCGGTGACGAGCAGGGCCAGCTGTCGCTGCTCGAGAACCTGCGCTTCGATTCCCGCGAGGAGCGGAACGATCCCGCCTTTGCGGCGGAGCTGGCCGCGCGGGCCGATCTCTTCGTGCAGGACGCGTTCGGCGCGGTGCATCGCGCGCACGCCTCCACCGTGGGCGTCGCGGCGCTATTGCCGGCCGCGGCGGGCCTCCTGCTCGAGGCCGAGCTGAACGCCTTCCGCAACCTGCTGGACGACCCGGATCATCCGTTCGTCGTGGTCATCGGCGGCGTCAAGGTGGCCGACAAGATCGGCGTCATCGACCGCATGACACAGCTCGCCGATTCCGTCCTCATCGGCGGCGCCATGGCGTTCACGTTCCTGGCGGCCGACGGAGTCGACGTCGGCGCGTCGCGTCACGAGGACGAGGATGGCCAGGAGACGGCCCGCACCGCCATGGCTGACGCCCGCGACCGCGGATGCGAGCTCCTGCTCCCGCGCGACGTGATCGTCGCGGACCGGTTCGCCGCCGATGCGGCCACCAGCGTCGTCCCCGTCGCCGAGATTCCCAGCGGTTGGATGGGGCTCGACATCGGCCCGCAGACCGCGGAGCTCTACGCCGGCCGGCTGTCCGGCGCGCACACGATCTTCTGGAACGGGCCGATGGGCGTGTTCGAGCTGGAGCCGTTCGCGCAGGGCACGCTCGCCGTCGCGCGCGCGGTGGCGGAGTCGGACGCCGTCTCGGTGGTCGGCGGCGGCGACTCGGTGGCGGCGGTCAACGTCGCCGGCGTGGCGGACGCCATCACGCACGTGTCGACCGGCGGCGGTGCGGCGCTCGAGCTGATCGAGGGCAAGCCGCTGCCGGGCGTCGAGGCGCTCGAGGGCTCGCCTGTATGAGCGATCGCACGCCCTTCGTCGCAGGCAACTGGAAGATGCACAAGACCGCATCGGAGACGGGCGGCTTCGTCCGCGAGCTTGCCGCGCGGCTTCCGGACGGCGTCGAGGTGGCCGTCTGCGTGCCGTTCACGTCGCTGGCCGCTGCCGTGGATGCCGCCGCCGGGTCGCCGTTGCGCGTGTATGCCCAGAACATGCACCAGGCGGCGCAGGGAGCGTTCACCGGTGAGGTGTCCGCCGCCATGCTCGTCGACCTCGGCGTGGAAGGCGTGCTGCTCGGCCACTCGGAGCGGCGCCAGTACTTCGCCGAGACCGACGGCGCCCTTCTCGAGAAGCTCGCCGCGGCGCGGGACGCAGGCCTCGCGGCGATCCTCGCGGTCGGTGAGACAGCGTCCGAGCGGGAGGTCGGCGAGACGGAGCGCGTGCTGCAGCGGCAGGTCGCGGACTCCGGTGCCGCGGCATACGACGGCGAGCTGACGGTGGCTTACGAGCCGGTGTGGGCGATCGGCACCGGCCACACCGCCACCCCGGAGATGGCCGAGGATGCTCACCGGTTCATCCGCAGCCTCTTCCCGGCTCCGCGGGCCGGCGCGCTCCGCATCCAGTACGGGGGCAGCATGAAGCCCGACAACGCGGCCGAGCTGCTGGCGCAGCCTGACATCGACGGCGGGCTGATCGGCGGCGCCAGCCTCGAGCTGGACGCGTTCCTGTCGATCGTCGCCGCGGCGGCGTGAACGGCGCGCCCGTCTGCCTGGTCGTGCTCGACGGGTGGGGGCTCGCGCCTCCCGGCCCGGGAAACGCCGTAGACCTCGCCTCGACCCCGGTCTTCGACCGTCTTTGGGCGGAGCACCCGCACACCACGCTGGCGGCATCCGGGCGGGCGGTGGGCCTGCCGGACGGACAGATGGGCAACTCGGAGGTCGGCCACCTCAACCTGGGCGCGGGCCGTGTGGTGCTCCAGGACCTCGTGCGGATCAGCGAGGACATCGCCGCCGGCGGTCTCGAGCGTAATCGCCCGGTGCTCGAGGCGCTCGACCGCGGGCGTGGCGCTGCACTGCATCTGGTCGGGCTCGTGTCGGACGGCGGCGTGCACAGCCACATCGACCATCTGCTGGCGCTGATCGACCTCGCGGGCGGCCACGGTGTGGAACGCCTGCACGTGCACGCCTTCACCGACGGGCGCGACGTCTCGCCCACCAGCGGAGCCGGCTTCCTGGAGCGCGTGCCTCAGCTGGCAACAGTCTGCGGCCGGTACTACGGAATGGACCGCGATCGCCGGTGGGACCGCACCAGGCGCGCGTACGACGCGATGGTGCATGGAGTGGGGGAGCGGTGCGACGACGCACCGGCCGCCGTGCGGGCGTCCTACGAGCGAGGCGTCACGGACGAGTTCATCGAGCCGCTCGTGATCGGCGACCCGGCCGCCGGGCGGGTGCGCGAGGGGGACGCCGTGCTGTTCTTCAACTTTCGTCCCGACCGCTGCCGCCAGCTGTTCCGGGCCTTCCTCGACCCCTCGTTCGAGGAGTTCGACCGCGGTGCGGATCCCCCGCTTCCGGCCATGGTGCAGATGACCGAGTACTCGGAGGAGTTCGACGCACCGGTCGCCTATCCCTCGGAGAGCGTCACGTCGGTGCTCGCGCAGGTGCTGGCGGCGGCCGGGGTCGCGCAGCTGCATGTCGCCGAGACCGAGAAGTACCCGCACGTGACCTACTTCTTCGACGGCGGGAGCGAGCACCGCAGCGATGGCGAGGAGTGGCAGCTGGTCGACTCGCCGCGCGACGTGGCGACCTACGACCAGAAGCCTGCGATGAGCGCCCCCGGGGTGGCGGAGCTGTTCTGCGGCACCTTCGACGCCGGCTCCTACGGTTTCGGCCTTGTCAACTTCGCCAACGCGGACATGGTGGGCCACACGGGGGTGATCCCCGCGGTGATCGAGGCGGTCGAGACGGTCGACGCGTGTCTCGGGGAGGTGGTCGCCGCGGTGCGCTCCCGGGGCGGCGTCTGCCTGGTCACGGCCGACCACGGCAACGCCGAGCGGATGCTGGAGCAGGACGGCAGCCCGCACACGGCGCACACCACGAATCCCGTGCCGCTGATCGCCGCCGGATGGGACGGCGGCCTGCGCGACGGCGGGCGGCTCGCGGATATCGCACCCACCGTCCTCGAGCTGCTTCGAATCTCGCAGCCTGACGAGATGCAGGGCCACAGTCTCCTGGCCAGAATGGTGTAAGCACGCCGCCCGTGTACTACGTATCTGCCTGGTGTACAGTTCCCCGCGGTTTTCGTACCGGATTCTGATACTTCGTGGCTCTCCCTCAGCCAGACCCCGACATCCTGAGGCTCGCCCGCCGCGGTGACGAGCGCGCGTTCGCGCTGATCGTCCGCCAGTACCAGGCTCCGCTGTTCAACTACATCACCCGGGTGCTGTGCGGCGACCGGGCGCTGGCCGAGGACATGTGCCAGGAGGTGTTCCTGCGCGTGTACCAGGCGCTCCCGGGGTTCGATGGGCGGTGCCAGTTCACGACGTGGATGTTCCAGGTGGCGAAGCACCGCGTGGTCGACGAGCTGCGCGCCCGCGAGCGTCGGGGCCGGCCGGCTCTGGGGCTGGACGTGGTCGCGCACCTGCACGTCGCCGCGGTCGAGACGGACGCGGTGGAGGAGATGGATGCGGTGTGGCGGTCGATCGGCGCGCTGTCGCTCGACCTGAAGATGGCGCTGCTGCTCCGCGACGTCGTCGGGCTCAGCTACGGCGAGATCGCGGAGTCGCTCGAGACGACGCTTGCCACCGTCAAGTGGCGGATCTACAAGGCCCGGGAGGCGGTTGCCGCCGACCTGCTGCGCGAGGGGTACGGGCGGGCCACACGGCCCGGTCGGCGGACGGCGTAGCACCATGTCCCGCTAGGGACTGACCCGGGTCGACCGCGCGCGCTCAGCGTCCCTCCGCCAGCCGCCACGCGAGCGTGTTGGGCAGCCCCGCCTCGACGATGGCTCGCTGAGCCCGCTCGATGTCGTACTCCAACCGCCGCCATGTCGCCGTCCGGGCGGCCAGGTCGAGCACCATGTACGCCGCGCGCGGGTCGCCGTCACGCGGCTGGCCGACGGAGCCGGGGTTCAGCAGCCACCGGCCCTGCTCGAGCTCGAGCGTCCCCGGCTCCGCATAGCCGCCCTCGGCGCGGCCCGCACCGCCGCGCGTATAGGCGAGCGGCACGTGGCTGTGTCCTATCAGGCAGATGTCATGGCGCAGGATCTCGAGACAGCTCTGCGCAGTCCGCTGGTCGATGACGTACTCCCAGATCGGGTCGCGCGGGCTCGCGTGGTGCAGCTCGACGTCGCGCCGCTCGCCGCTCGGCTCCAGTGTCCGGAGCGACGCCAGCGCATCGTCGCTCAGCACCTCCTGCGCCCACCGGGCGGCGATCGCCGCGTCGTGCGCGAAGACGCTGATGTCGACGGTGCCGTTGACCACGAGGTCGTGGTTACCGGCCAGGCAGATGTCGGCGAGCTCGACCATCGTCGTCGTGCAGGCCTCGGGGTCGGCGTTGTAGCCGACGAGGTCGCCGAGGCACCACAGCTCGGACGCGTCCTCCCCCTCGACGGCCTCGAGCACCGCCTCCAGCGCCGGCAGGTTGCTGTGCACGTCTGAGAGGACGACGATCTTCACGGCGCGCTGGGCGTCGGTGACGGCAGGCCGGGGGGCATGCACCGGTACTCTATCGACGCCGTGCGCCGTGCTCTTCTGCTCGTCCTCCCGCTGGCCGCGCTGGGCATCTGGCTGTGGACGTCGGCCCGCCTCCCGGGCCCCGTGCCGTCGCAGCCCGTCCGCAGCGCGTTCACGCAGGCTCAGATCGACCGCGCGCGCGATTACCGGGATCCCGGGTACGCGATCACGGGGGCGGGGATGGCGGTGCAGCTCGCCGCCGCCTGGCTGGTCGCCTGGCGCGGAAGGCGGATCGCCGCGCGCCTCCCCGCGGTGCTGGGGGTCGCGCTCGCGGTCCTGGTCGTCGAGCTCACCGGTCTGCCGTTCGGATACTGGTTGCACCGCCGCGCCGTCGACATCGGACCGGACGTTCAGAGCGATGGTGCCTGGATCGGCGACGCGCTGACGGGCGCAGCGCTTGTCACGCTGGCGATCGTGGGCGTCTACCTGATAGCGCGGCCGCTGTATCGCCGCTGGGGCGCGCTCCCGGTGGTCGTTGCGGTATGGGCGTCGGTTGCCGTCTTCGCGGTTCTGCAGCCGCTCGTCGTCGACCCCCTCTTCATGTCGACGAGCCGCCTGCCGGTAGGGCCCGCAGGGATCGTCACGGCACTCGAGCGCCGGATGGATGCGCACCCGAGCTCGGTTCGGGTGTCGGATGCGTCGAGTCGCACCACGGCGGAGAACGCCGAGGTTGACGGCCTCGGCCCCACGGTGCGCGTTGTCATCGACGACACCGCACTGCACGAGCCGGCGCCGGCGTTTCGCGCGCTCGTGGCGCACGAGCTCGGCCACGTCCAGCGGCGTCATACGTTCGAGGGCGTCCTCTGGTTCGGCGTGATCGGCGTGCCGGCCCTGCTGATCGTGCTGTGGGCCGCGGGGCGGATCGCGCGCACCTCCGTGCTGGACGCATCGGCGGCGCCGGTGCTGGTCGCCTGCGCGCTCACGGCCGCAACCGTACTGCTGCCGGTCGAGAACCTGATCTCTCGGAGGATCGAGGCCGAGGCCGACTGGTCGGCGCTACGTGCCACGCGCGACGGGGGCGGGATGGTGCAGCTGCAGCGACGCCTCGCGCTGCGGAACCTCTCGAATCCTGCGCCGCCGGAGGCGGTGGTGTGGCTGCTCTTCGACCACCCCACCGTGATGCAGCGCATTGCGGTCGCTCGCGGCTACGGCGGTGCGTCCTCCTCGCCGTAGTCGTCGTCGCTCTCGCCGTCGAACTCCGGCAGGTTCTTGATCCCCTCGCGGGTGCGCCACTTCGAGTAGTTGTCCTCCATCGCCTCGATCAGCTCCTGCATGAAGCGAGCGGAGAGGTTGACCCGTGCGACGACGACACCCGGCACCTCCTCCTCCTCGACCTCGTGGTCGACGCGGGCGAAGGTGATCGTGAACTCGTAGGGCGAGTGGCTGACGTTGGCGAAGTTGGCGTAGACGCCGGCCATGATCTCCGGCGTGAAATGGATGTTCAGATGCCGTTCCGGAGTCGCGTCGTCCACCACGCCACCCTACTACGATGGGTTGGTGAGCGGTAGCGTTCTGCAGGAGCTGGCGGGTCCGCTGGAGGCGGCCGTCGCGGCGGTGGGCGGGAACGGTGAGCCCGTGCGGCTCGACCGGCCGGCCGACGTTGCCCATGGAGACTACGCAAGCGCGGTGGCGCTGTCGCTGGCGAAGCCGCTGAGGTCGCCGCCCAGGCAGATCGCGGAGCGGATCGTCGAGGGCATCGACTCCCCGTGGATCAGCTCCGCCGAGATCGCCGGGCCCGGCTTCATCAACCTCCGGCTCCAGCCCGGCTGGTACGGGCACGTGGTCGAGCGCGTGCTCGAGGAGGGTGGGCGCTTCGGCGCTGGTGCGACGGCCGCACCGCGGGCGATCCAGGTCGAGTACGTGAGCGCCAACCCGGTCGGCCCGCTGACGGTGGGCAGCGCGCGGAACGCCGCGTATGGCGACTCCCTCGCTCGCCTGTTCGAGTTCGCCGGCCACAGGGTCAGCCGCGAGTACTACTTCAACGACGCCGGACGGCAGGTGGAGCTGTTCGGGGCGTCGCTGCGTGCCCGCGCGCTCGGCGAGGAGGCGCCGGACGACGGCTACCAGGGCGAGTACATCGGCGAGCTTGCGGCGCGCCTGGGGCTGCCGCATGACGCGCCGGTGGAGGAGTGGACGCGCGCGGGTACCGAGGCGATGATGGCGGAGATCCGCAGCACGCTGGACCGCTTCCGCGCCTCGTTCGACACCTGGTTCCTCGAGCGGTCGCTGTACGAGGATGGCTCCGTCGACCGCGCGATCGAGCGGCTCCGCGAGGGCGGCTACACCTACGAGGAGGACGGCGCGCTGTGGATCAGGTCGTCGCAGCTCGGCGACGACAAGGACCGCGTCGTCGTGCGGTCGAATGGGCGCCCGGCCTACATCGCCGGCGACCTCGCGTACATCGTCTCGAAGCTGGAGCGCGGGATCGATGTTGCGGTGTACGTGCTCGGCGCCGACCACCACGGCTACGTGGGCCGGCTGAAGGCGTCCGCGCGCGCCCTCGGGTACGACCCCGACCGCATCGACGTCCAGATCTACCAGCTCGTGAACCTCAAGGGCGGCAAGATGTCGAAACGGGCCGGGCACCTGGTCACACTGGACGACCTGATCGATGCCGTCGGGGTGGACGCGGCGCGGTTCGTGCTGGTGCAGCGGTCGCACGATCAGACGATCGAGCTCGACCTCGACCTGCTCGTCCAGCAGAACGCGGAGAATCCCGTCTACTACTGCCAGTACGCCCACGCGCGGATCGCGGCCATCCTGCGCAACGCCGAGCGTCGTGCGAGCGACGCGCGGCCGGCGGCATCGTGGGAGCCGGAGCCGCCGGAGGTAGAGCTGGTGAAGTCGCTGGCTGGGTTCCCGGACCTCGTGGCGCAGGCGGCCGACCTCCGCGGACCGCACCGGGTCGTCTCATTCGCGCAGGACACGGCCAAGGAGTTCCACCAGTTCTACAACCAGTGCCGCGTGATCGGTGCGCCGGAAGATGTGCAGCGCAGCCGGCTGGCGCTCTGCCGGGCGACCAAGCAGGTGCTTGCGACGGCGCTTGGACTCGTCGGCGTGGAGGCCCCCGAGCAGATGTAGCGCGGGTGCCACTCGCTGCTACGCTGGCCGCATGAGCGTTCCAGAAGCACCGGCCGTCTATGAGGTCGACGAGCTCTCCGAGCTGCTTTCCGGTGATGCCGCCGACACGAACGACGGCGACTGGTATGCGATCCACACGGATCCCTGGCCATGCCCCGCGTGCGGAGAGGTGTTCGACTACATCACCGCGTGCCACCACGTCGTCGTCACCCCGGAGCGCGACGACCTGATCGACCATGCCGCCCGGGCGGCGCAGGTCGGCAGGAACCCCAAGATCGTGCGCTACGACGACTCGCTGCCGACCATCACCCTCTGGCAGTGGCGCGCGCTCGGGCGCCCCGTGCACGGCGTCAAGAGCTGATTCGGTCGCGGCCGTGGTGCCCCGCCGCCAGCTCGGGATCGCTCTGATCTCGGTGGTGGCGGCGCTGGTCGTCCTGGTCGCGGTCGGCACTGCGCCGGCAGTCGACGGAGGCCGCGATCGTCCCCGTGTGCCGTTCGCCGTAGCGATCGGGCGGACGGAGCAGGGATTGCCGGTCACCCGCTACGCGAGCTGGGCGAACGCCAACGACCGGTTCGCCGCCGCGGCCCGTGCCTTCGGCACGACGCTGGGCGGCTGCCGCATGCGCCTGGGCAGCTTTCATGCGTGTGCGCGGGCCGCGGCGGCCACGTTGGCCTACGAGGGGCACAATGCCGCCGGCGTGGCGGCGGCGTTCGACCGGCAGCCGGGACCCTGCGGCTCCGCGTTGCGCGGCTACAGGCTCCTGCTCGGCGACTACATGGCGAGCGCGCAGGCCTTCGCCGACCTGCCGCACGGGCATCCGATGAGCGCGATCGGCCGCATGCAACGCGCGCTTGCGCGCGAGCACGAGTCGTACGCGACCGCGGCACTGCGCGTTCGCGGCGCATGCCGCCCGGGCTGAGGTCCGTTTCCGGCTGTCGTGACGGGGGGAAGGAGCCTCCAGACCGTCGTCGAACTGGCCGATGGTTCCGACATGATCGAGCACACCGCCCACATCGACATGGACGCAGCCCCTGCCGACGTATACGCGGTGGCGGGAGCGCTCGACTGGTTCGGGCCGGACATCACCGTCGAGCGGCTATCCGGCGGCGAGGGCCTCGGCGGCACCTACGAGGTGCGCACGAGCGCGGTCGGCACGCGGTTCGCGTTCGTCGTGGTGGTCGACGCGGCCGACGAGCCGCGACGGCTCGGATTCAGCACGGTCGGGTCGAAGGAGTGCAGCTTCGAGGGCGAGTACGTGATCGAGCCGCGGACGCGCGGGTGCCATGTCAGCCTCCACGTCAGGGCGAAGCCGCACGGGCGCTTCCGCCTGATGAAGCCGGTGCTGGCGCCGGTGATGCATCACGCGATGCACGACACGCTCGAGCGCCTTCGCGCTCGCGTCGAAGCGCGCCCTGCCCGCGCCGCCTAGCGGTTCGATCGTTACAGCCGCCGCGCCCCGCGCGTCACACCGGCGTGACGCTGCAACCCGTCACAGATCCGTCACGCGCCGGTCACACCCCGAGGTCGGGGCTTTGACTCCAATAATTGGCGACCGCCGACGGTCATCCGAACCAGGCGGTGCACCTGTCACAGACCCGTCACAGGCGCGTGTCACCCACCCGTCGGGGCTTTGACCCCGTCACGGGGGACGGCGCACGTCTGTCACCCTCTCGTGACACACATCGTCGTCACGGACGTGTCACGGGCAACGTGACGCATCCGTGCGGGGGTGACGCCGGCGACATCCCCCGCGGCGGACCTTGACACATTTCGCACTTCCCGGCTACTACTCCGGCCGGGTCGAACGGCGAAAGGGGGGAGCGCCTCGAGGAACCAGCCCTGTTGTGCTGTGGGGATGCCCGGCGAGACCGTGCGTCGAGCCGGCCGTCGTCGTCACGTAATCGTCTGACGAGGAGGGAAGCACGCCGTGAGAGCTGTGCGAACGATCAGGTACGTCGCCGTTGCGGCGGCCTGTGCGATCGTGGCCGGAGGTGCGGTGGGGTCGGCGTCGGCCGCCTCCCACGCGCACGGCGCCGCGAAGATCGGCCGGGCCACCATGCCGGCCGCGCACTGGTGTAACACCAACGGGGTGACGTGCACCGAGCCGTACCAGAACTGGGAGGACTTCTCCGCCTACAGCGCGCTGCGCAGGCAGGGAGTCAACCTCCAGGAGTACATCGGGCACGACGAGCCCCTGATGGAGTTCTATTCGAACCGTCCCGGGTCGGGCAACGACACCACCTACGTCGTCACCCTGCCGAAGGACCCGCCCGTCAAGCCGCAGCAGGACGGAAGCGGCGGCACCTGGAACTTCCAGCTGCGCCCCGCATTTTGGATGGGCATGAACGTGTGCGACGACCAGTCGGCGCCGAACCCTCACTACGCGGGCGCGCCGTATCCCACCAACCGCTGCAAGCCCGACAGCGACCAGAACATCTTCACCAGCCAGCGCGCGTCCAGCCCGAGGTACATCGGCAAGGCACCGGGCGGAGCGTTCCTCGAGCTGCAGTTCTACCCGCCGGGCTGGGTGAAGTGGCCGGTCGGCAACAGCTGCGATGCCACCCGCTGGTGCTCGGCACTGAACATCGACTCGTTCAACCAGAACGAGAACACCGGTCAGTTCAACAACAACGACTGCCTGAACACCGTCGGGCCCGAGCCGGTCAACTTCGCCTTCCTGACGAAGAACGGCCACTCGACGGAGCCGGCGAACCCGCTGGAGGCGACCGGCACCATCTCACCGTCGCGCGACTTCTTCATGCGCGGCGGCGACACCCTGCGGATCCACATCTTCGACACCTCCGCGGGTCTCCGTACCGAGGTCGACGACCTGACGACGCACACACGCGGCCTGATGACCGCGAGCGTTGCCAACGGCTTCGGCGCGGTGCGGTTCGCCCCGTCGGCGTCCACGTGCACGGTCATCCCGCAGGCGTTCCACCCGATGTACTCGACGGCGAAGCCGGCCGGCCGGCTGTTCTGGACCGCCCATACCGGCAACATCTCGCTGTCCGACGAGATCGGCCACTTCGAGTGGTGCAACAAGGTCGACGTCAATAGCCCCGTCCTCGGCTGCAAGGTCGGCGGCGGCTTCGACACCAACAACGTCGACCCGGAGGACGACAACTACTGCCTGCCGTTCCCCGGCATTCCCAGCACCGCCAGCACGAGGATCCATGTGACCGGGTGCCTCGGCGTCTTCGGAGACAGCGATCTCGACTTCGACGGTGTGTCGTACAACGACCTGGCATGGCCCGGGTCGATCGCGAACCGGACGGTCACTCGGCTGATGGTGCCGACGCCGTTGACGTTCACGAGCCCGACATCGCGTGGCGGCAACTTCAGCCGCGCGGCGTTCGAGACCGACCTGCCGCGGATCGAGGACTTCCGGCCGGACGACCCGTTCGGCGGAGTCAGCGTCAACTGCGAGCGGTTCGCGCGCAACCCGAGCGACCCGAGCCCGGGCGCGCACTGCGTGAACCCGCCGCCACAGTCCCGCGACTACCCGTTCTTCGTCACGGCGCGGGGCAAGAGCGGCAGCTGCGTGTGGAAGGAGGTCGGGGGGACGCACCTGGCCGGCATCCGCAACGCGTTCGGCGGCAGCCCCCGGTCGGAGTTCGGGCCGCTCCTGGCCACGCCGAACCCGACCAACCCGGCGGGCTCGATCACCGTCCGGCTGAACAACTTCCACCGGACGCTGAGCGGCAACCCCTGCCTGGCGTGACCCACTGACAATCGCTCCGGGGGCGGCCGCCGGCCGCTCCCGGAGCCGTTCTCGGCATTCCCGGCACGTCGTTCCGCTGGACCGTTTGCAGTTCCGCCGGCCGGGGGTACCGTGCCGCGCGGTGCGCGCCCGGGCCCGCGCGCGAAGCATCCGAAAAGGGGGAAGCTGTGAGGGCACTTCGAGTGCGGCACGTCGGTCTCTTGGCCGCGGTTGCCGCGGTGCTGGCGTGCCTTGCCGTGCCGGCGAGTGGCGCGGTGACCAGCGGGGCGAAGAGCTCCGCCGTGCTCCGTCACCTGAACCGCATGGCGGCCGCCAAGGCGCACGCCCAGGCGGAGCCGGGCGGCGGCCAAGGCGAGGCGCAGGACGTCGTCGCCCGGGCGGAATACGAGGCGGCGATCGAGTCGGCCCCGACCTTCCGGATGAACGCGAAGCAGCTGCTGGCCGCGCAGAAGGCGGCCGACCGGATGCCTTCGCGGCATGGCAGCTGGCGGCCGTTGACCGACCGGCCCTTCAACGACGACCCGGTTCCCGGGTACGGCCTCGAGCTGTTCTCCAACTGGGGCAGCGGCTACGGCATCGTGAGCGGCCGCATGACCGGACTGGCCGCCAGCGGCAACGCCATCTACGGCAGCGGCGCCGACGGGGGCGTCTGGAAGTCCACCGATCGCGGGCGCCATTGGACCCCCTGGTCGGACGGCCTGCCGCGCCTGGCAACCGGCACGCTCGAGACCAATCCCAAGGACGGATCCGTCTGGGTCGGCCTCGGCGAGGCCAACCAGGCGTTCGAGAACCTGCCGGGCTTTGGCATCTACCGGCTGTCTGCGGGCGCGAGCCACTGGGCGCGTGTGGGCGGCAGCGAGCTGATGAGCCGCTCGGTCTTCCATGTCCGCTTCATCGGGCGGTGGGCCTTCGCAGCCACCGACCACGGCCTCTACCGGCACGTCGCCGCCACCGCCTCCGGACGGTGGCAGCGGGTGATGCATCTCGACCCCAACCCGACGCACTCCCTGTTCCGCACCTCGCCGGTGTCGGACGTCTCGGCCGTGCCCGGCACGAACGGGCACCAGGTGCTCGCCGTCGAGGGCGACCCGGGCAGCGCCAGCGAGCCGGCCACCTCCAGGTTCAACGGCTTCTACCTGTCGCGCCGCAGCGGCGCCTCGGGCACGTTCCACAAGATCACGCCGACCGGCGACATCAAGCCCAACGAGATCGGGCGCACGACGCTGAGCGGCACGTGGAGCAAGGGCCCGCTGTACGCGGTTGTCGAGGACTCGGCGACCGAAGACCTGCTTGGGCAGGGCGTGTTCGTCTCGCGGAACGGCAACCCGGCCGGGCCGTGGAAGCTGATCGCCGACGTGGCGAAGCTCGCCCACTCCGGATCGGTGCTCTCGGATCAGCCCGACCAGTACCACCCGGGCATCCAGTCCTGGTACGACCAGTACGTCCAGATCGACCCGAAGAACCCGAACCACGTCTATCTCGGGCTCGAGGAGATCTTCGAGTCGACGAACGGCGGGGCCAGCTGGCTGGCGATCGGGCCGTACACGGAGTTCGGACGGCCGTGCGCGACCGTCAACCCGTACAACTGCCCGGCGACCACCCATCCCGACCAGCACTCGGTCGCGATCGCGGGCGGGCAGGCCTACTTCGGCAACGACGGCGGGGTGTGGCGTCGGTCGCTCCGCGACCACCGTGCGGCCGGGTGGACGAACCTGAACGCCACGCTGCACACGTTGCAGTACTACTCGGCGGCGTCCGGCCGCATCCCCGGGGGCCGCGGTGACGCCATCTACGGCGGAATGCAGGACAACGGCGCCTCGCTGCTGCTGCCGAACGGCCGGTTCTTCGAGCAGTTCACCGGTGACGGCGGCGACACGCTGACCGATCCCCACAACGCCGCGAACGTCATGAACGAGTACGTCTATCTCGACGTTGCGGTGTCGAACGACTACGGCAAGCACGATGTCGAGGCATCGCCGTCATGCTTCGCGATCGTCGATCCGATCACGCGGTGTGACAACAACCCGCTGTTCATCGCACCGATGGAGCGGGATCCGCTGAACTCACAGCACCTCGTGATCGGCGGCCAGTTCGTGTGGCAGTCCTGGAAGGGCTGGAACACCCGGTGCGCCGGCGACCAGTGCGACTGGAAGATCGCGCACGACGTCGGCACACCCGGCGACACCGAGGCCACGACGGCCCTCGGTGTCCGCGGCCGGACGATCTACGCCGGCTGGTCGGGACAGCTCGACCCGCATCCGGGTCTGCCGTTCACCCGCGGCATCTCGACCAACGCCGGTGGGCGCTGGCACGAGCTGTCGATGCGCGGACTGCCGAACCGGTACATCACCAGCCTGACCGTCGACCCGAGGAACGCGAAGCACGTCTACATGACGTTCGGCGGGTTCTTCGCGACGCTCTTCCCGACGGGCAGGTACGGCCATGTCTGGGAGACGACGAACGGCGGCCGCACGTGGCACAACATCAGCGGCAACCTGCCGAACGCGCCGCTGCACAAGCTGGTGCTGTGGCACGGCAAGCTGGTCGTCGGCGGTGACGTGGGCGTGTTCGCGGCCGGCGCGCACGGCGGTGCCTGGCACCGCATGGGCGGCAACCTGCCGCGCGTGACCGTCTGGGATCTGGACGTCGCGCCCGGTGGCAGCTACCTGATCGCAGCCACCCACGGCCGCGGTCAGTGGGCCTTCCGCCGGTAGCACGCTAGGCAACGGGGGCGGGCCATGGCGGCCCGCCCCCGTGTACCGCCAGGTGGGCGGGTGTACCCTTCCCGCCACCATGGCGGCGCCACCTCCGTCAGAGCAGAGTCCCCCGCAGCGCCGGCCACCCGGCCCTCCGCGGCCGCCCGCGTCGCCGCGCTTCCGGATCCACCCGGGGTGGATCCTGATCGGGATCGTCCTGCTCGCCGTGAACTACTGGGCCGGAACGAACGCGACCGAGCCGCCGCAGCGGGTGCGCGTGCCGTACAGCCCGTTCTTCCTGACCCAGGTGCGCGCGGGAAACGTCGCGGAGATCACATCGAAGGGCACGGCCGTCCAGGGATCGTTCCAGAAGCCGACCAGCTACGACCACGCCAAGCCGACCACCCGGTTCGAGACCGAGATCCCGACGTTCGCGAACACGGATGCGCTGTCGCAGCTGCTCGCCTCGAACAACGTCGTGCAGAACGCGGAGCCGCTGGAGACGGGGCCGCCCTGGTGGGAGTCGCTGCTCGTCGGCTTCGGGCCGACGCTGCTCTTCCTGGGGCTGCTGTTCCTGCTGCTGCGCCGGGCCGGAAGCGCGCAGAGCGCGCTCGGCAACTTCGGCCGCTCGCGCGCACGGCGCTACGAGGCGGGCGGAGACCGCGTCACCTTCGCGGATGTTGCCGGCATCGACGAGGCGAAGGCGGAGCTGACAGAGGTGGTCGACTTCCTCCGGGAGCCGCAGAAGTACCAGCGGCTGGGCGGACGTGTCCCGCACGGGGTGCTGCTGTCGGGACCGCCGGGCACCGGCAAGACGTTGCTGGCCCGAGCGGTCGCGGGCGAGGCCGAGGCCCCGTTCTTCTCGATGGCGGCGTCCGAGTTCGTGGAGGCGATCGTCGGCGTCGGCGCCGCCCGCGTCCGCGACCTGTTCGCGCAGGCCAAGCAGGCCGCGCCGGCGATCGTGTTCATCGACGAGCTGGACGCGATCGGTCGCTCGCGCACGGGGGGCATCGCCGGCTACAGCGGTGGCAACGACGAGCGCGAGCAGACGCTGAACCAGATCCTGACCGAGATGGACGGGTTCGACTCGTCCACGGGCGTGATCGTGATCGCCGCGACCAACCGTCCCGAGATCCTCGACCAGGCGCTACTGCGTCCCGGCCGATTCGACCGTCGCGTCGCCGTGCAGCCGCCCGACCGGAACGGCCGCCGGCAGATCCTCGAGGTGCACACCCGCGGCATCCCGCTCGCGCAGAACGTCGATCTGGGGCGGATCGCGGCCACCACCCCCGGCATGGTCGGCGCCGACCTCGCCAACCTCGTGAACGAGGCGGCGCTGCTGGCCGCGCGGCGCGCGCACGAACGCGTGGAGGAGTCGGACTTCAGCGACTCGCTCGAGCGGATCGTGCTGGGCGCCGAGCGCCAGGTGATGATGAGCGAGGACGACCGGCGCCGGACGGCGTACCACGAGGCGGGCCATGCCGTGGTCGGCATGCTGACGCCAGGGGCCGATCCGGTGCGCAAGATCTCGATCATCCCCCGCGGCCCGGCGCTCGGGGTGACGTTCGCCGCGCCGGACGCCGACCGCTTCAACTACGAGTACGCAGAGCTGGTCGCCAGGATCGACGTCGCGCTCGGCGGTCGGGTCGCGGAGCAGACGGTGTTCGGCGAGATCACGACGGGCGCGGAGTCGGACATCGAGCAGCTGACCGACCTCGCGCGCCACATGGTTGGCAGGTGGGGGATGTCCGAGGCGATCGGGCCGCTGGCCGTGATCGCCCGCGACGGGCAGTCCGGCCCGCTGTTTCCGGGCGCCGCCGAGGTGAGCGATGACACGCACCGCCTGGTCGACGAGGAGGTGCGGCGGATCGTCGAGGACGCGCACATCCGCGTGTCGGGCCTGTTGCAGCGCGAGCGTGGCCGGCTCGACTCGCTGGCGTCCGCGCTGCTCGAGCACGAGACGCTCGACCAGGACGACGCCTATGCCGCGGCCGGCGTGACGGCGGCTCGGGCCGAGGACGGCCGCAAGGCGCGCGAGGCGGCCGCGGCAGCGGCGGCGCGGGTCGTCACCGACGGCGGCTGAGCCGCTCGCTCAGCCGAACGTGCGCGCCCACCACATCGTTTCCCACGCTTGCAAACCGGGTAGGCCGCAAGGTGCATCCGGTTTCATTGACGGGAGGGAAAGATGAGCACGTTTGCAGCGTGGGGGCCGAGGGGCCGGGGGGAGCGCAAGGATCGCGACGTCGTCGAGACCGACGTTCCTGCACGGCTCGACCGGCTGCCGTGGTCGCGATGGCACTGGCTGATCGTGCTTGCGCTCGGCGCGGTGTGGATCCTCGACGGCCTCGAGGTGACGATCGTCGGCACGGTGGCGGCGCAGCTCGAGAAGCCCGGGACGCTTGGTCTGACGCCGTCGGAGCTCGGGCTTGCGGGATCGATCTACGTCGCCGGTGCGGTGATAGGCGCTCTGTTCTTCGGGTACCTGACCGACCGCTTCGGCCGCAAGAAGCTGTTCATGATCACGCTCGCCCTGTACCTGGTCGCGACGGCGAGCACCGCGTTCTCGCAGAACTTCCTCGAGTTCGCGCTGGCACGGTTCTTCACCGGAGCCGGCATCGGCGGTGAGTACTCCGCGATCAACTCCGCGATCGACGAGCTGATCCCGGCGCGCGTGCGCGGATGGGTCGACCTGGCGATCAACGGGTCGTACTGGATCGGCACGGCAGCCGGCGCCGCGGCGTCGCTGGTGCTGCTGAACCCGAGCTACTTCGCGATCGACGTCGGCTGGCGCGTCGGGTTCGGCATCGGCGTGCTGCTCGCCTTCGGCGTGCTGCTCGTGCGGCAGTTCGTCCCCGAGAGCCCGCGCTGGCTGATGACGCACGGGAAGGCGGAGGAGGCCGAGGACATCGTCTCCGACGTGGAGCGCAAGGTCGACGATTCGACGGACGACTCGCTGCCGGAGCCGGAGGGCACGATCGAGGTGCGACAGCGCGAGAACGTCGGTTTCGGCCCCGTGATCAAGGCCGTGTTCGGCGACTACAGGCGGCGCTCGCTGCTCGGGTTCATGCTGATGGTGTCGCAGGCGTTCTTCTACAACGCCATCTTCTTCACCTACGCGCTCGTGCTGGCGAACTTCTACAAGGTGCCGGCGTCGTCGATCGGGTACTACATCCTGCCGTTCGCGATCGGGAACTTCCTCGGCCCGCTGATGCTCGGCCGGCTGTTCGACGTGGTCGGCCGGCGGGTGATGATCTCGTCGACCTACATCATCTCGGGCGTCGGTCTCGTCGTCGTCGGCTACCTGTTCCAGCAGGATTCGATCACGGCGACGCAGCTGACCGTTGGCTGGTCGGTGATCTTCTTCTTCGCCTCCGCCGGCGCCAGCGCGGCGTACCTGACGGTGAGCGAGATCTTCCCGATGGAGACGCGTGCGATGGCGATCGCGTTCTTCTACGCAGTGGCCACGGGCATCGGCGGGATCATCGGCCCGGCGCTGTATGGCCACAACATCGCGACCGGCAACCGCACCACGGTGTTCTACGGCTACCTGCTGGGTGCGGGCCTGATGATCCTCGGTGGCATCACCGAGATCATCATCGGCGTGAACGCGGAACGGCGCGGCCTCGAGGACGTGGCCACGCCGCTGACGGCGGAAGAGGCGTAGGCCGGACAGCCGCGGGCTTGCGCCCGCTCCAACGGAACGCCACCGCGCGAACCGGGCGCAGCAGGGAAGGGAACCGAGCTCCACGCGACTCGGTTCCCTTCCTCGTTTCTGCAATTTGTGGCGCCTGTTATTGACCGATTCTCGGCACGGCGCTACAACTTCATGGTTCCGTTCCACCATGGGGGTCAACGTGAAGAAGCTCTTCGTGCTCGCCGCGACCGGCGCAGCGCTGTTCGTGCCGGGCGTCGCCGGCGCCGCACCGACCGGCGACGTGCGCGTCACCGACCACGCGTACACCAGCAGCGGTACGCCCGGGTACACCGATTCGATCCTGCGCGAATGCTCCGTGTCGCGGGGGCGCAGGAACGAGCCGACCGTCGCGGTCGATCCGCACAATCCGAACGTCGTGCTCGGCAGCTCGAACGACTACTGCGGCGTCTATCAGACCGTCGACGGCGTGCCGCAGCCGATCGGGCCGATCTGGCTCGGGTACTACCGCTCCACCGACGGCGGCGCCACCTGGCCGGTCAACTCACTGGTTCCCGGCTATCCCGGCGACACGTCGGCGGCGGCCCAGCGGAGTCAGGCGCGCACCCAGGGTGCGGGCGATCCGACGATCGCCTGGGACAGCGACGGCCGTGCCTTCTTCGGCTCGGAGTCGTCGAACGATACGAACCCGAAGACGTGGGGCGACGTGTGGGTGGCCGTGTACGACAACCCGCAGGGGCCCAATGGGCCGACGTCGCTGGACGGGTCGCACTACGTTCGCACGGTGCTCGTGCAGCGCGGCTCGTCGGCGAAGAACCTGCTCGGCGTGTTCAACGACAAGGATCTGATCAACGCCGACCACACCGGCGGGAGATTCGACGGCAACGTCTACTTCGCCTACACGAAGTTCAACGGCAACCTGGGGTCGGACAGCATCTACCTGTCGCGCTCCACGGACCACGGGTCGACCTTCTCGAACCCGGTTCGCGTGTCGGGGTCGGATCAGTCGGTGCAGGATGCCGACATCGCCATCGACAGCAGCGGCACCGTCTATCTCACCTGGGACAACACCAAGCAGAACGGCAAGCAGGTGGCGAACGTGCGGTTCGCGAAGTCGACGGACGGGGGTGCCACCTGGTCGACGCCGGCGACGGTGACGACGCTGACGCTATGGCAGCCCACCGACGAGGCGTCCGGCCGCCCAGCTCCGGACGGCCCGCAGGTCGATGAGCCGGGCTCCGGCGAGCAGGAAGCCGCCGGCACCGCGCGCGATTGCGGCGACTTCGACGCGGCGTGTGCTTCGGGGTACACGTTCTTCCGCGCAGACCTCCCAGGACCGCGGTCGGCCGCCGACCAGTCGTCGGCCGGGAAGGCCGGAGAGGTGTGGGTGGTGTACTTCGCCGGCAAGCCCGGCACGGAGGCACCGACGGGCACCTCGTATGGCACCGACGGCGTCGGCGTCGGCAGCCAGTCCGGGGCATACATCGTGCACACCCTCAACGGCGGGCGGACGTGGTCAACGCCCGCGCTGATCGCACCTGAGTCGCGAGGCCACCAGATCTTCGTAGGAGCGGACGCCGACAGCGGACGCCTCGACACGATCTGGTACGACAGCCGCAACGACCCCTGCTACAGCGTGAAGCGCCCGATCGGCAACTGCGCCGACCGGACCGTGGTGCGGTCGCTCGACACGTTCGGCCGCACGTGGTCGAACGGCGGTTGGGGACCGGTGACGCGGCTGTCCACGTACACGTCGAACCCGGACTGGGAGCAGTTCTCGAACCGGACGGTTCCGTTCTGGGGCGACTACATCGATGTCTCCACCATCGGTGGGCATACCGTGGGCATCTGGACGGACGGCCGGGACATCGTGCCGGGCGTCGACCAGCGGGAGACCGGCGCGGAGGACGACGACAACGCCGACGTCAAGCAGTGCCGGACGCTCGACCCGTCGACCGGGCTGTGGAGCGGCGATCTCTGCCCGCATGCGGGTGGGCTCGACCAGAACATCTTCAGCCGGATCTACAACTGAGGAGGCCGGTGGGCGGGCGGCTCTCGGGCCGTTCGCCCACCGGGGTGCCCTGAGACGGAGGTAGGCTGCGAGGGGTGTATTCGGGGCCGACCGTCGACTGTGACATCCACCACGACTGGCCGTCGCAGGACGTCCTGCTGCCCTACCTGTCGTCGGGCTGGCGTGAGTTCGCGACGCGGTCGGGCGGCAGGCAGCCGATGCCGGTCATTCCGAGCGAGATCCACCCGAACCCGGGTGGTGTCTTCCGAGACGACGCCTGGCCGGAGGAGGGCGGGCCGCCCGGCTCCAGCTACGAGCTGATGAAGCAGCAGCTGCTCGACCCCTACCGTGTCGAGCGCGGCCTGCTCACGTTCGGAGCCGGAACGTATGTGGCGGCCAACGCGAATCCTTACTTCGCAGCCGAGCTGGCCCGCGCCGCAAACGACTGGTCGGTCGACCACTGGTTGACGGACCGCGACGAGCGGCTGTATGGAACCGTGCTCCTGGCGAACCAGTTGCCAGAGGAGGCAGCGCGCGAGCTGCGGCGGATCGGCGGGCATCCGCGGATCGCGGCCGGATTGCTCGCGACGAACGGGATCGGAAAGCCGTTCGGCCACCCGCTGTTTCACCCGATCTACGAGGCGGCGGAGGAGGTGGGGCTGCCGATCGCGATCCACGCGGCCGGCGAGTCATTCGCGTCGATGCGGGTCTCGCCGGTGGGAAGCGGCGTGCCGAGCCTGTACCTCGAGCACCACACGCTGGTGCCGCAGGGCGTGATGACGCACCTGGTCAGCATGATCGTGCACGGCGTGTTCGAGAAGTATCCGGGCCTGCGCGTGCTGCTGATGGAGGCGGGCGTGGCCTGGATCCCGGCGGTGCTGTGGCGGTTCGACATGGATTATCGCGGGTTGCGCAGGGAGGCGCCGTGGCTGCGCCGGGCGCCGAGCGAGTACTTCTACGAGCACGTGCGCGTGACGACACAGCCGCTCGAGATCGCGCCGAGCCGCGGGCACATGCTCGAGCTGCTCGAGCTGATCGGGGCGCAGGACATCCTCTGCTTCTCGTCCGACTACCCCCACTGGGACACCGACGAGGTTGCCGACGTCGGACGCAGCATTCCGGAGGCGTGGCACCGCAAGGTGTTCCACGACAACGCCATGGAGCTGTTCGGCTGGCAGGCGAGCTGATACCGGTCGGCCGGCTCGACCGCTTCCCGCCGCGCAGCATGACGGTGGTGCAGGCCGGCCGGGTGGAGGTGGGGATCATCCGCTGGGACGGCGACGACGTCTATGCGATGCGAAACGTCTGCCCGCACGCGGGCGGGCCGGTGTGCGAGGGGCGGCTGGGGCCGCGGATCCTCGGCACGGCCGGGGATCCGCTGCGGATGGACGCCGACGAGACGTGCCCGACGGTGACGTGCGCGTGGCACGGCTGGGAGTTCGACGCGCGGGACGGCCGGGCGCTCGCGCCCGGGTCGCGGCTGCGCGTGCGGACGTATCCGGTGCGGGTCGAGAATGGGGTGGTGCTGGTCGACGTGGGACGCCCGGGCGAGCCGGTTGTCGGCACCGTGGCCCACGATGCGGTCGGCTAGGATGACCGGGCTTTACGCGACATCGCGGACGTAGCTCAGTTGGTAGAGCGTCGGCTTCCCAAGCCGAAGGTCGCGGGTTCGAGACCCGTCGTCCGCTCTCTTTTCGGAGACCGTTTTTCGGCTTCCCAAGCGGCCTCGCGGCCCTTCTGCTCTCGCGCCGCTCAGTCCGCCGGAGTTCGTCAGAGTCCGCTCCGGGGGGGGATGGGGGGCGCAAGGGGGGCGCAAGGCATAGCAGGTTGAACGAGGTGCGCATTGGCGCACGGGGGTGCAGTCGACCTGGCGGGACGATGGAGGCGCCGAATGGGCGCCCGCATGCGAGCGACGGCCGTCGCGGAGGAAGGCGAGCCTCCGAAAAACACGAGGTGGGTTGACTCGTTCGGTGCTCGCTGTCACACTTTTGTCACGAACGCGGACGATGCGCGATCCCTCCGCATTCTCCTCGACGCGGACCACCCTGTTTTGAATACAACTCAACGACTCGGATACCAGCCTGCGCTAGACGGTGTGCGCTGCATTGCTGTGTTGTCGGTTGTCGGCTTTCACTATTACCGCTGGCCGCTCGCCGGATCCAACGGCGTGACCATCTTCTTCGTCCTTTCCGGCTTTCTGATCACGACGTTGTTGCGGGAAGAGTGGCAGCGATTTGGGGCCATCTCACTCAGCAAGTTCTACATGCGCCGTGCGCTTCGGTTGGTGCCCGCGCTTGCGTTCTTCCTGCTCGTCTACTCGATCGCCGGGGTAATAGCGCACCGCACGCACTGGTCAGCCGTTTTGTACGGCGTTACCTACACCATGAACTTCGTGCTCGCGTTTGGAGACACCGGATCTCATTCACATCCGCTGACGCACCTGTGGTCGCTTGCGACCGAGGAACAGTTCTACCTGGCTTGGCCACTGTTGCTGATCTTGATGCTGCACCGCCACATTACGACGCTCCGTGTCTTTGCCCTGACCGCCGTTGTCGCTTTCACGCTTCTGTTTCTGCGAGACGCGCAGGGGATCTACCAGCTGTTCCACTTTCGGTTCGACGCGCTGCTGATGGGCTGCTGCGTCGCCATTCTCTTTTCGTCCCGGCACCGGCCCAAGCTGGCCGCCGTCTGCACGACCCCTCCGGTAGCTGCGGCAGCACTTTGCCTACTCGTCTTCGAGCTGGTTCACCCTCCGCTATGGGAGTTCGCCACAGGTCCGCTTACCTACGCGCTGAATCCGCTCGTGGTGCAGGTGTCCGTGGCGGTCTTACTGGTCTGGATCGTGGAGGGCGCTCCTGGCTTTCGG